>NZ_JBQQBS010000025.1:0-131817 GCF_052245395.1 Streptomyces sp. 4N124 | reverse complement strand
GATGCCTTCGTCGCCGCCTTCGAAGCACCCGAGGCACAGACCGCGGCCCACACCGACTTCCGTCGCGCGGCCCAGCTCGGCGTCACCGGGTTCCCCACTCTTCTCGTCGTCGACGGCGACTCCGTCACCCCGCTGGCATACGGCCACGCCACCGCCGACGAGGCCGACGAACGCCTCGCCGCTCACTGACCTTCCCCGTCCCCACCCCATCCCTTGCCCAAAGGAGACATAGATGAGCACGCTTTCCTTCAAGGTCCTCGACCTCGACTTCCCGGCCGGCAGCAAGAACAAGACCGCCACCCTCGTCACCGGCGAGCAGGAGGCGCTGCTGGTCGACGCCGGCTTCACGCGCGCCGACGGCCACCGGCTGGCCGCCGAGATCCTCGACTCCGGCAAGAAGCTGACCACCGTCTTCGTCTCCCACGGCGACCCCGACTTCTACTTCGGCGCCGAAGTGATCGCCGACGCCTTTCCCGACGCCGTCTTCGTCGCCACCCCAATCGTCATCGCGCACATCCAGCACTCCTACGAGGGCAAGCTCAAGGCCTGGGCCGCGCTCGGCCCGAACCTTCCCACCCGACTGGTCGACCTCCAGCCGCTGACCGGCGACCTCCTCCTGGAGGGCCACCGCTTCGAGCTCAAGGGCGGTCCGGCCGGACTGCCCGACCGCCACTACCTGTGGCAGGCCGAGCAGCGCGCGATCCTCGGCGGCGTCCTGCTCTTCCAGCAGGAGCATGTCTGGGTGGCCGACACCCCCACCCCGGGCGACCGTGCGACCTGGATCGACCTGCTGGACGAAATGGCCGCCTTCCAGCCGGAGTTGGTCGTCCCCGGCCACCGCCTGCCCGGCACCCCGGCCGACGCCTCCGCCATCACCGCCACCCGCGACTACCTCCTCGCCTTCGAGGAGGAATTCGGCAAGGCGGCCGACGGTGCCGCGCTGACCGACGCGCTCGTCAAGCGCTACCCCGACAACGGCATGCTGATCGCCGCCCAGATCGGGGCCAAGGTCGCCAAGGGCGAGATGAAGTGGGGCTGACGATGAGCGAGTTCGCCACGTCCACAGCTCCCGCCGATGTTGTGCGCCGCCAGTACCTCGCCTCCGCGTCCGGTGACCTGGAAGCCCTGCGCGCCACCCTCGCCCCCGACGTGGAGTGGACGGAGATGGCCGGTTTCCCCCTGGCCGGCACCTACCGCACTCCTGAAGGGGTCACCTCCCATGTGATGGAGCAGCTGGGCAAGGAATGGGAGGGCTGGACCGCCCACGACGACACCTATGTCGTCGACGGCGAGAACGTCGTCGTCCTCGCCCGGTACACCGCGACCAACAAGGCCACCGGCAAGCCGATCGACGTCCGTGTCGCCCACCATTTCGTCGTACGGGGTGGACTCATCGTCCGTTTCGAGCAGTTCGCTGACACAGCGCTGGTGCGCGAGGCGATGACGGACTGACATTCCGTTCCATCGGCGTCGATCCCCATCTGGCCGACGAAGCCGTCGAACGACTCAACTGGCAGGGGGTAGAGGCCTTTCCCCAGACACTCGGCGCCGCCCCCACTCGACTTCTGCCGCCGGGACCGAGCACAGCGTCCATATCCCGTCGGGGCACGGGCGCCGCTGGAACCGGTGCTCTGCTTCCTCTCAACCAGAAAGGTATTTCACCCCCATGACCAACCTCCCCAGTCGACGGCGCCTGCTCGCCACCGGAGCGGGTGCCGCTCTCGGCCTCGGCACATTAACCGCCACCGCCACGCCCGCCGCGGCGTCCCCCGGCCTTGGTTCACCAGCAGGAGCCGAGGAGACCAGGACGCTCGACGAGCTCTACCAGGCGGCGCTGGCCGAGGGCGGCAAGCTCGTCGTCTACGCGGGCGGAGATGTCTCGACGCAGGCGGACGGTCTCCGGAGCGGCTTCAAGAGCCGTTTCCCGGACATCGACCTGACGGTCGTCGTCGACTACAGCAAGTTCCATGACGTCCGCGTGGACAACCAGTTCGCCACCGACACGCTCGTGCCCGACGTCGTACAGCTGCAGACCGTGCAGGACTTCGTGCGCTGGAAGCAGCAGGGCCGCCTGCTGGCCTACAAGCCCGCCGGCTACTCCAAGATCTACGCCCCCTTCAAGGACCCGCACGGAGCCTGGGTCGCCGTCCAGGTGAGCGCCTTCAGCTACATGTACGGTCCGGCGGCGGTCGGTTCGGACGCACCGCGCAGCCCACTGGACCTCGTCGACGCCAAGTGGAAGGGCCAGATAGCTTCCTCTTACCCGCACGACGACGACGCCGCCCTCTACCTCTACACGCTCTACGTGGAGAAGTACGGCTGGGACTGGCTGGCCCGACTGGCCGCCCAGGACGTGCAGTTCGCCCGCGGCAGCTACACCCCCCGAGACGCCGTCACCAGCGGGCAGAAGCCGATCGGCGTCGGTGGCTCCGGCGCGGCCCTGGCCACCGGGCCTGTCAAGTGGGTGCTCCCCGACGAGGCGACGCCGTTCATGTCCTGGGGGCAGCGAGCCGCGATCCTGAAGCAGGCCAAGTACCCGACCGCAGCCAAGCTCTACCTCAACTGGCGGCTGTCCACCGGGCAGCAGCAGGCCGCCACCAACGGCTGGTCGGTCCGCATGGACGTCACCCCGCCGACGGGTCTGAAGCCCATCTGGCAGTACCCGAACGGCAACCTCGACGGCTTCCCCCGCTTCATGGCCGACCGCGCCGCCGTCGAGCGCTGGAAGCAGACCTTCGCCCTGTACTTCGGTGAGGTCAAGGGCGACCCGTCGCCGGGCCGGCTCGGGCTGCACCCCGGGGCCTGAGCGAACTCCGGCAGAACTTGGGCAGGCCGTCCTTCCGGAGGGGGACTGCCTGCCCAGGCGGTACCCCTCGGCAAGACTCGGACCTACCGCGCCGCTCGGACCTGAGCAACCATGGCCCGACAAGCAGCGCCCTCTGACCTGAAACTCTGGAGTGCCCCCATGGGGGGGGCGCTCTTGGTGGCACCGGCAGTGGAGTCTGAGGCTCCGGGCCCCGTCGTCGGCGGCGAGGCTCCGCCGCGCGGCCGAGACCAGCCCTCACGGCGCCGCAGGCGGCCGACCGCCTGTCGTGGCCCCGCGGCGGAGCCGCATATCGACACAGCAGGCGGAACGCTCAGGCGGCGCCCGAGCCCGTTCGTGCGAGGCGGACCATGGCGCGGTAGAGAGCGGTGGGCGCTGGGGCTTCGGGCAGCGCGGGGATCGGTGCGCCGGGGGTGGCGTAGGAGCGGAGCATGTGGCCGACGAGGCGGCGCCAGGCGTCGGGGGCGGCGTCGCCGGTGGCGGCGATGACGCCGGCGTTGGCCATGAGCAGGATGACGAGGTCCTCCGAGACGAAGTCCTCGCGGAGGTGTCCGCTGTTCTTGGCGCGGGCGATGAGTTCGAGGAACCCGTTGTACGCCTCGGTGCGGCGGGCCTCCAGGGCCTTGGCGGCGGGGAAGGTCATGGTCAGGACGTCGGCGAAGCCGCGGTCGGCGGCCTGCATGGCGCAGACGGCGTGGAGGTAGCCGGCGAAGCCGTGCCAGGGGTCGGGGTCGGCGAGGGCCTCGGTGACGACACCGACGTAGGCGTCCATGCGGTCGGCGAAGACCGCATTGACGAGTTCCTCCCGGGTGGCGAAGCGCCGGCCGAGGGTGGCTTTGCCGACGCCTGCCTCGCGGGCGACCGAGGCCATGGAGACGCCGAGCCCCTCGGTGGCGAAGAGGCGGCGGGCGGCGGCCAGGATGCGGCAGCGGTTGCGCTCGGCGTCGGCGCGCAGTCTTGCTTCGGGCTGCTGGTCCGGACTCTGGTCGGAAGGCGCGGAGGTCATGCACCCACTCTACCTAAGTGGGCCGGGTGGTCCGTTTCTGTTGTACGCTGAGCGATGTGGAAGCGGGAAGGCCGTACCACTTATGGAGAGGTTTCTGTCATGCGCGCTGTAACGCTCGAATCCGTTCCTTCGACTCCGGCCGTGGCCGAGGTGGACACTTCTCGCCCGGAGGCCGGGGAACTGCTGGTCAAGGTGGCCGCCGCCTCGCTGAACGGCATCGACCTCGCCACCGCCGCCGGCTACACGCAGGCATTCATGGAGCACCGGTTCCCGCTGGTCCTCGGCCAGGACTTCGCCGGCTCCGTCGAGGCGCTGGGGGAGGGGGCGGAGGGGTTCGCCGTCGGTGACGCGGTCTTCGGTGTCGTGATGAAGCCGTTCCTGGGCGCCGGGTCGCTGGCCGAGTACGTCACCGTGCCCGCCGGACACGGCGTCGCCCGCATCCCCGCGGGCGTGACGACGGGGGACGCGGGCGCGCTGGGCGTCGCCGGGGCGACCGCCCTGGTGAGCCTAGACGCGGTGGCCCTGGCCGAGGGCGAGACCGTGCTGATCTCGGGTGCCTCCGGCGGGGTGGGTTCGCTGGCTGTGCAGCTCGCCGCCGCCCGTGGCGCGAAGGTGATCGGAACCGCCCGGCCCGGCGCGCAGACCGACTTCGTCACCGGCTTGACCGACGCCGCGGTCCACGTCGTCGACTTCACCAGTGACCTTCAGGCCCAGGTCCGCGCGATCGCCCCGGACGGCGTGGACGCGGTGCTGCACCTGGCGGGCGACGGTGCGGCGCTGGCCGCTCTGCTGCGGCCGGGCGGACAGCTCGCCTCCGCCACCGGTCTGGGCCAGGACGACGTCAAGGACCACGACATCACCGTCCACACGATCATGGGCAACCCCGATGCCAAGATCCTGACCTCCCTGGCCGAGCAGGTCGCCGCCGGTGCGCTGCGGGTGCCGGTCACCGCCACCTACCCGCTGGAGCAGGCCACGCAGGCGTTCGCCGCCTTCGCCGGCACCCCGGGCAAGATCGCCGTCTCCTGCTCCTGATCCACGCCCAACGGAAAGAGGAACCACCGTGCCCACCATTGCCATCGTCGGCGCCGGCCCCGGCATGGGCCTGGCCATCGCCCGCACCTTCGGCGGCCGCGGCTTCGACGTCGCCCTGATCTCCCGCACCAAGGAGAAGCTTCAGACGCTGGTCGATCAGCTCGGCCAGGAAGGCATCACCGCCGAGGCGTTCCCCGCCGATGTCCTGGACCGGCCCTCCTTGACCGCCGCCCTGGATGCCGTCAAGGCCCGCTTCGGCAGCATCGACGTACTGGAATACTCGCCGGCCCCGCAGTACCCGTCGCCCGGCGCCACCCTGGCCGCTCCCTCGGAATCCACGGTGGACAATCTGCAGCCACAGATCGAGTACATCTTCTACGGCGCCGTAGCCGCCACCCACGCCGTGCTGCCCGCGATGCGTGAGGCGGGCGCCGGCACCCTGCTGTTCACCACCGGCGGCGGGTCGGTGGACCCCGTCCCGATGCTCGGCAACGTCAACGCTGCCAGCGCGGCACTGCGTAACTGGGTGATCAACCTGGGCAAGGAGCTGTCCGACAGCGGTGTCCATGCCGCGCACGTGGCGATCAGCGTGTGGATCGGTGACGGCGGCCCGGAGGGCTTCCCGACGGCCACGCCCGAACAGATCGCCCCCCTGTACTGGGAGTTGCACGAAAACCGCGACCGTTCCGAAGCCGTCTTCACCGCCTGACTGGCCGGTCCACCCCGCTCCCGGGAGGGGGTATCCGTCCCCTCTCACCCCCTCCCCTCCTCGAAGGAATCCGGACGTGAACGTCTTCTTGTGGATAGTCCAGGCCGTGCTGGCCGCTATGTTCGCCATGGCCGGCGTGATGAAGTCCACCCAGCCCAAGGAGAAGCTGGTCGGGCAGCTGCCCTGGACGGTCGACTTCGCCCAGGGCACCGTCCGCTTCATCGGGATCGTGGAGTTGGCCGCCGCCCTCGGCCTGATACTGCCCGCGGCGACCGACATCGCCCCCGTGCTGACCCCGCTGGCCGCGACCGGCCTGGTCGTGGTGATGGTGCTGGCCGCGATCACCCACGCTCGGCGCAAGGAACCCGGCGCGATCGGCTTCAACGCCGTCCTGCTGATCCTGGCCGCGCTGGTGGCCTGGGGCCGCTTCGGCCCGTACAGCTTCTGACCCCCTCCGTCCCACCCCCCACCGTCTCAACGCCACCCCGAGGACCCCCTGATGCGTGTCACCGTCTTCGGCGCGACCGGCGCCATCGGCCGCCTGGTCGTCCAGCAGCTCCTGGACGGCGGCCACCAGGTCACCGCCCTGGTCCGCAACCCCGCCAAGCTCGCCCTCAACCAGTCCCAACTCACGGTCGTCACTGGGCAGTTGTCCGACCGTGACGCCGTTGAGCAGGCCGTCAGCGGCGCCGACGCGGTCATCAGCGCGCTCGGCCCGTCCCTGAAACGGTCCACGACCGGCACCCAGGTGACCGACGGCACCCGCACCATCGTGCAGGCCATGCAGGCGCAGAAGGTGACCCGCTTCATCGGCCTGGCCACGCCCTCACTGGCCGACCCGAAGGACAAGCCACACTGGAAGCACAAGGAACTGCCCGTCGCTGCCAGGCTGATGTTCCCCAACGCGCTGGCCGAGTTGAAGGGCATGACCGAGGCCGTCACCGGCTCCGATCTCGACTACACCCTCGCCCGCATCACCAACCCCACCGCCAAGCCCGCCACCGGCCGCATCCGCTCGGGTTTCCTCGGCCACGACAAGATCGGCTCCGCCATGAGCCGCGCCGACATCGCCGCGTTCCTCGTCTCGCAGCTCACCGACGACCGCTACCGGCGGGCCATGCCCACCATCAGCAACTGAAGCCAGGCCCCCACCATGACCTTCGAACTCGGCGTCTACTCCTTCGGCAACACCCCGCGCCTGCCCGATGGCAGCCGCGGCCCCACCGCCCAGGCCCTGCGTGATGTGCTGGAGGCCATCAAGCTCGCCGACGAGGTGGGCCTGGATTTCTTCGGAGTGGGCGAGCACCACATGCGGGCGATGCCACTGTCCTCACCCACCTCCGTGGTCAACGCCGCCGCTGCCACCACCCACCGGATCAAGCTCAGCACCGCGGTCACCGTCCTGTCGACCGATGACCCGATTCCGGTGTTCCAACAGCTCGCCACCGCCGCGTCCTTCGCTCCCGGACGCATCGAACTGGTCGCCGGACGCGGCTCGTCGACGATCACGTTCCCGCTGTTCGACCACGACGAGCACGACTACGACATGCTCTACGCCTCCAAACTCGCCCTGCTGATGGCGGTCAATGCCGGCGAGAACGTCACCTGGAACGGCCCTCACCGCAGACGTCCGCTGCAGGACGCCACCATCTACCCCCGTCCTGAGGAGCCGCTGAAGATCTGGCTGGGCACTGGCGGCAGCCCGGACTCGGTGTACCGCGCCGTCGAGTTGGGGCTGCCGATGTTCCTCGGCATCCTCGGCGGCAGCCCCGAGCACTGGGCGCGATACGGGCACGCCTACCGCTCCGCCTGGGCCGAGGCCGGCCACCCCGCCGAGCGGGCCGACGTCGCGGTCGCCGTGGACGGGTTCGTCGCCGAGTCCGGCACGCAGGCCCGGTCGACCTATCTGGAGCACGAGCACCGCATGATGGCCGAGGGCTTGGCGGAACTGGGCCGCCCCGCCCCAGCACGCGCCGACCGGACTGCGGCCTATGGCCCCGACTGGCTCCGACGGTACTGCTGCCTGCGACGATTCGCTGGTGAGCTATGACCTTGCTGTGTGGGACGGTGAACGTCCACTGGACAACCACCAAGCGGGCTCGACCTACGACGAGTTCTACGAGCGCTACCTGGAGTCGGACGATGTCGTCGTGCCCCCGGCGCCGCGCATCGTGGCCTACGTGGAAGCGCTCGTGGAGCGGTACCCGGACGACGTAGATCGCAGTGTCGTATGGGCATCGCCACCGGTCATCGATGGGGCATCAGGGCCGATCGTGTACCTGCTCATGTCCTATGACAAGGCTGAGGAAGTGTCCGAGTACGCCGCTGCGCTGGTTCGCGAGCACGGTCTCGTCTGCTTCGATCCGCAGGGAGAGTGCCTACGCCCTTGAATACCCTGCTCTGTCCGCGAGCGGACCAGAGGAAGTTGTCTGCGATGAGGAGGCCGACGGGGTAGACCGTGGCGGTCTTCTCGGTGAGAAGCCGGGGTGTAGCGGTTGGCGGAGGTTTCGCGGATGCGGTGTGCTTCGTCGCAGATCAGGAAATCGAGGCTGTTCCGCTCTGCGGTGATGAAGCTGTTGAAGAGGCTGTCCCGGACAAGCTGCCGAGCGGTGGTTCGACCGCATGATGGCTATTGCCTGCGACTTTGCTCGTGCCGCTCACGAGTGTCTGCATTGCAACTGTCGCATGCGGCGGAGGCCTTTTCCCAGTTGGCGCGGGGACGGACTTCGTAGCGGGAGTCGGCACTCATGTGGCGGTGGCCACCGATGAAGAACGCGAGGGCGGAGCCACGCAATTCCTTGCGCGCACGGCCAAGAGCGTGGTGCAGGGCATTGGTACCGGGGCGCTGTGGGGGCGTGGCGTAAACGGCGGGATAACAGTTTGCCCACCGAGCCCGGGAGGCGCCGCATGGCGCACTGGAGGCGGTCGGTGACCTGGAGGGGGTCTGACGTGCGGCGGGCGGCCGCATCAGCGTGGGCGCCGGAGCGGTCGCCGCAGATGACCTCGACGCCAGGATGGGCCTGCGGCCCCGGTGCCAGGGTGGCGGCGTTCCGGTAGGCAGGAGAGCTTCTTCCGGTAGCCCGAAGCCCGGTGCGTGACCAGTCATGCCCGCCCATGCGCTTCCTGCGAGCGTCGCGCCAGTGCGTCGATGACCACGGCGGCGAAGAGTACCCCGCCTGTGATCATGAACTGGACTGCAGTGGGGATGTCCGTGATCACCATGCCTGAGGCGATCGACTGGATGACCAGCATCCCGAGCACCGCGGACCAAGTCGTACCGCGTCCTCCGAACAGGCTGGTGCCGCCGATGACGGCCGCCGCGATGGCATTGAGGAGCAGGAGGCCCGAGCCCGCCCCCTGACTCACCGAGGTGATGCGCGAGGCCAGGAACAGGCCGCCGATTGCGGCCATGGTGCCGGAGACGGCGAGCACCGCGGTCTGCACCCTCGTCACACTGAGGCTGGCACGACGGGACGCCTCAATGCTGCCGCCGAGGGCGTAGACCTGCCGCCCGTAGTGCGTGCGGCGCAGCACGATGTCGAGGCCGGCCACCACCACGAGGAAGATCAGCAGGGCGAGCGGCAGACCCTGGAACCGGTTGAGCAGGTATGCGGCGGTGAACGCGATGGCCGCGAGGACGCCCGTGCGCACGATGATTCCCCGGAGCGAGCGGTGCGGCATGCCCATGGTCCTGCGGCGCCGTCGGTCCTGGTAGGACACGAGGAAGACCAGGACCGTGCCGACTGCCGCCAGGCCGTATGCGGCGGCGTCGTTGGTGAAGTAGTGGCTCGTCAGCTTGGCGACGAGCCCGTTCTCGTCGAGGTTGACGGTGCCACTGGTCCCGAGGATGTACAGCATGAGGCCGTTCCAGGTCAGCAGTCCCGCGAGGGTGACGACGAAAGCCGGCACGCGGGTCTTGGCGACGGAGTAGCCCTGGACGGTTCCCGCAGCGGTGCCCGCGAGCACCGCGATGATGAGGGCGAGCCATTCTGGCACGCCGTTGTTCACGTTCAGAACGGCGAAGACAGCGGCCGCGAGGCCGCTGATCGAGCCGACCGACAGGTCCAGTTCACCGAGCAGCAGCACGAAGACGATGCCGACCGCGATCAGGCCCGTACCCACGATGTCCACGCTGAGATTGGACAGGTTCCGGGGTGACAGGAAGCTGTCGTTGAGGGACTGGAAGGTGATCCAGACCGCAGCGAGGACCAGGACGATCGGGAGCGAGCCCAGCTCGCCGGCGCTCAACTTGTGCCGCAGGACGGCGACCCCGCTTTCCACTGCCTGGGCGACGGCCGGTCCGCGGGGCGCCAGACGGGCCTCGGCGGTGCGCGCGGACGCTGCGCCCCGGGCGCCGCCTGCCCTGCTGTGCATCCCTTTCACCACCCTGCCTCCCGGTGAGCCATCCGGCGGGGCACGTTCTCCGCCGCGCCGGTGATGGAGGCGATGATCTGTTCGTGAGACGCGGTGGTCACATCGAAGAAGCCGTTGTTGCGACCGAGCCGCAGCACGGCGGCCCGGTCCGCGAGAGCCTTGACATCGCCCATGTTGTGGCTGATGAGCAGCACCCCGAGGCCCCGGTCACGCAGCCGGTCGACGAGGTCCAGGACCTCGCCGGTCTGCTCGAATCCCAGAGCCGCGGTCGGTTCATCCAGGAGGAGCACCCGAGGGTCGCCGAGGAGTGAGCGGGCGATGGCGACCGTCTGCCGCTGGCCGCTGGACAGCGAGACGACAGGGGCACGCAGATCGGGGATACCCCTGGTCAGACGCTCCAACAGGCGCCTGGTGCGATGCTCCATCTCGACCTCGTCGAGGAACCCGAACCTGCGGATCTCCTGGCCGAGGAAGAGATTGCCCACGACGTCGAGATTCCCGCACAGCGCGAGGTCCTGGTAAACGGTGGCAATGCCGAGGTCCCGGGCATCGTGGGGGCGCCTGATGTGGACCGTCCGGCCCTCCCACTCGATGACGCCTTTGTCCGCCGGGGCGACCCCGGAAATCACCTTGACCAGAGTGGACTTGCCGGCCCCGTTGTCCCCCAGCAACGCGACGACCTGGCCCGCGCGAATCTCCAACTCGACGTCGGTGAGGACCTCGACGACACCGAAGCGCTTACACACGCCGCGCAGCGTCAGCAAGGGGGGACTCGACACGAAGACCATCTCCTTCCCTGACCGGTCCTGCCCAGGAACCGGCCTGTCAGGTGAGTCCGGCCTTGGTGCAGGCGGCGTCGAGTTGCGGTGTGCAGATCTGCTGGATCGTGTACACGCCGTCCTTCACCACGGTGTCCTCGATGGTGTCGATGGTCACGGACACAGGGGTGAGCAGGACGGCCGGAACCGTGCCCCCACTGCTGGTCGTCACCTTGTCCGTGGCGACCCGGTCGAGGCTTTCACCACGGGCCGCGGCCACGACCAGTGCGGCGCCGGCGGAAGCCTCGGGCGCGAAGGGCTTGTAGACGGTCATGTACTGCTCGTCGGCGACAATGCGCCGCACGGCTCCGAGCTCGGCGTCCTGCCCGGTGACGGGGGGCAGTGGGTCGACCTTGTTGGCTTTCAGAGCGGCGATGCTGCCGGCGGCGAGGCCGTCGTTGGCGGCATAGACCCCGTCGATGTTGTCGGCGCCGAGGGCGGAGATGGCGCCGGACATGTTCATGTGAGCGACCTCCGTTCGCCACTGGGGGGTGTCGTACGCTTCGGCGATCTCGACCCTCCCCTCGAGCACGGACAGCGCGCCCTCCTTGAACGACACCGCGTTGGGGTCGATGGGATCGCCGTTCATCATGACGATCTGGTCGCCGGACGCCCCGTCGCCCAAGGCCTTCAGCAGCGCCGTGCCCTGGAGCCTGCCGACCTCCTCGCCGTCGAAGGAGGCGTAACCCGAGATCGGCCCCTCGGCGAGTCGGTCGTAGGCGATGACGGGGATACCTGCCTCGTCCGCCTTGGCGACCGTGGGGCGCAGCGATCTGGCGTCCACGGCCACGAGCAGAATGGCATCGACCCCCTCGGCGATCATCGAGTCCATCTGCGCCTGCTGGATGGCCACATCGCCCTTGGCGTTGGCGTGCTCGACCGTGCACTCGTCGCACAGCTCCTTGATCTGTCCGTCGAGCAGCGGCCTGTCGTTCGTCTCCCAACGAGCCGTGGTGGAGTCCGGCAGCAGCACACCGATCTTCGTCTGGTTCCCCCCGCCGGAGTCGTTCCCGGTGCCCTCCCCGCAGGCCGCGAGAGCAGCGGCCGCGGCGGCCGCGGTCACAGCGACTACCGCCCCCCGTACGCAGGCCTTCATGTGAGAGACCTCCCTGTGCGCGGGGCGGCCGGCTCGGCGCCAAGGACGTGCACCGGTCCCTGCTCTCCCGGGGGCTCTCGGCTCGGCCGGCCCGGCACCGGTGGTTCCCTCATGGAACATGGCGACATCCGGCCTACGCGCCATGCCACGCGCACTGTCGGGCAGAAGACCGGCAGTCGGCAGACAAGCACGAAGCCGACGCGGAGCATCCGCCTGGAACATATTGTGTGAAAAGCGGCAAAACGGCTATGTCGTTAGTGTGACATCGGCTGCGGTGAACTGCGAACGCGGCGGGCATCGCCCTCAATCGGAAGCCGAAATGTGGCGATCTGTCTGCTTTGCCCGTATGTGAGACGCTGGTAGCTGAGCGCCCCGATCTCAGCCTGTCGGCACCTGTGGCCTGGGGCGGGAGGAAGATGCAGACATGCCTCATGACGGCCGTGCCCGGGCCGGCGTATCGCAGCTGCGGGCATCGGAGGCGGGGGCTGCGGACACGGGTCCACCGCCTCCGGGGCGAGAGGCCGACCCGGGGGAGCGGGCCCTGACGTTCGCCGGAGTGGCGCTGGCAGCTGTCTATCTGCCCGGTGTCGGGGAAGATGAGCTCCGGTTGGTGGAGACGGCCCGATGCGCCGTTTCCCAGTACGGCCTGCCGGAGCATCTGCCCCTGTCCGGCGGCTCACCTGCCGCGGAGGCCTTCCGCACCGACCGGCCGCTGTGGCTGGACCATGCGGCCCTCGCCTCCTACGAGGGCGGGCCGACACCACCACGAGCGCAGACGTCACTCGGTGCACTGTCCCTCGGAGCGGAAGGCGGGCGGCTGGGGTGTCTCGTCGTCGTGGGGGCCTCCGCAGACGGATTCGAGGCCGAGCAAAGGCGCTTCCTGGAGCAGTACGCCCACGCGGTCGCCGACCTGCTCCAGGGCGGGACAGACCGACCCGCATCGCCCTCGCTGCTGATCCGCGCCCTGCGCGCGCTGCGCGTCGGCTCGTTCGTCCTGGTGCCGGACACTGGCGTGATCGACGCGGACGAGATGCTGCTCGAACTGGTCGGCATCACGCCCGACGACTTCGACGGCAAGGCGGACACCTTGCTCGCGAACGCGCTCCCAGAGGACATGCACGCGCTGATGTCGGTCCTGGAACCTTCCACCCCTGCGTTCGCCCGGCGGGAGCTGGAGTTCCGTGTCCGCTGCCCCACGGGTGAAATGCGCTGGCTGAGCCTGAGGTGCCGGGTGCCGGCGGGCCCCGATGACCGGCCGCAGCAGTTGCTGGGGGTGGTGACGGCGACCTCGGTACAGCGCCGAAGCGCCGACGACGTGTCCCGGATCCAGTGGCTGACGGCCGCACTCGACGACGCCGCAACGGTCCAGGACGTCGGCCGCGTGGTGGTCACCGCGCTGCGTGAGCCGCTGGCCGCCGACCGGGTGGCGCTCGCCGAGCTGCGGGAGGACCGGCTGATCGTCATCGTGCTCGACCCGCCGCAGCCCGCTGCCTGGCCGGAGACTTGGCGTTCCGAGTGGCGTTCGGAGTGGCCCGACGCTCCGGTCAGGGCCTTGCCCACCCTTCAACTGGCTCTACGGGACGGGCGTACGGATCTGTGGCCCGCCGGCACAACCCTCGAACCGGGGCTCGCAGGTATCGGTGCCGGAGGCCTGGCCGTCATGCCACTGCCCGCCAAGGGCGGGGTTGTCGGCGTGTGCCTGGTCGGCTGGAATCAACCGCACGAGTTCGTCACCGAGGAGCGGTCCGTTCTGACCGCAACCGCAGCGCTGGTGGGGCAGGCCCTCGAGCGTGCGCACGCGTACGACGCTGAGCAGGAACTCGCGACGATGCTTCAGCGCAGCCTGCTGCCGCGGCGCCTGCCCGAACTGCCCGGGGGCACGGCCGTCGCCCGCTATCTGCCCGCCAGGCGCGGGCTCCAGGTGGGCGGTGACTGGTACGACGTCATCGTCATCTCCGAGGATCGGGTGGCGCTGGTCATCGGTGACGTGCAGGGACACAGCGCCGGAGCCGCGACGATCATGGGCCAGATGCGGACCGCGGTCAGGGCATACGCGGTAGAGGGACACCCGCCGGACGTGGTCGTCTCCCACGCCAACAGGCTGCTCGTCGGCATGGAAACCGATCTGTTCGCCACCTGTTGCTATGTCGAACTGGACATGGAGGAGGGCACCGCCCTGTTCGTCCGGGCCGGGCACCTCTCCCCACTGGTACGCCATCCCGACGGCACCACCGAGGAGGTACAGGTCGAAGGAGGGCTCCCGCTGGGCATACTCGCCGAGGCGGAGTTCCCCATGACCGCGTTGGCGCTGGCCCCCGGCGCGGTGCTCGCCCTGGTCACCGACGGCCTGGTGGAGGCCGCCGACCTGCCCCTGGACGAGGGGATGGACCGCACCCGCACCGCGCTCACCGCGGCCGACCCGGCGGACCCTGGGCGGATGGCCGACGAACTGCTCGGCGACGTCGGCCGCCGTGAGGACGACGTGGCGCTGTTGCTGTTGCGCTACGACGGCATGAAGGCCCGGCCGATCCGGGCCGGCTGGGTGGTGTGGCGGTTGCCCGACGCCGTTATGCACGCCCGCCGTTTCACCGCGCGCATCCTGCGCCGGTGGCAGGTCGAGGAAGCAGCCGACGCGGTGCTGCTGGTCGTGTCCGAACTGGTCACCAATGCCTTGGTGCACACTCAGGGGTCGGTCCGCCTCGACCTGATACTGCGCGGGGACCGGGTGCGCGTCTCCGTGAGTGATGCCTCGCCGCGAGCGCCCGCCAAGCCGGTGATCGTGGACTGGGAGTCGACCGGCGGCCGAGGCCTGCTGCTGGTCGAAGCGATGTCGGAGTCCTTCGGCTCCGTGCCGGTGGCCGGCGGCAAGCAGGTGTGGAGCGAGATCCTCGTGCCACGATGCGAGCCGGCTCCCGCGGACTCGGCTCCCCGAACGGAACGAGGGGGTCTGCCATGAGGACCCGGACCCGTACCGGGCACGTCGTCACGGCGCTCGTCGCAGGACTCGTGACGATGTCCCTGACGGCCTGTTCGGACGGCGACGAGGCGACCGCGGACAGCTTCGCCGTCGGCCTGCTGCTCCCCAGCCGGGCCGTGGCCCGCTGGGAGCACTCGGACAAGCCGCTGATCTTGCAGCGCCTGAAACAGCTGTGCCCACGCTGCACCATGCAGTACGCCAACGCCGAGAACGACGTGTCGAGGCAGCGGGAACAGATGACGTCCATGATCACCAAGGGGGTCAAGGTCCTGATCCTCGACGCCGTGGACAACAAGGCGCTGCGCTCCCCGATCCAGGAGGCGCGCAATGCGGGTGTCCCCGTCGTCGCCTATGACCGGCTCGCCCAAGGCCCGATCTCGGGCTACGTCAGTTTCGACGGTGCGCAGGTCGGCAGGCTCCAGGGCGAGGCACTCTTGAAGGCCATGGGCGAGAAGACGACCGGGAAGACCGTCGTCATGGTGAACGGAGATCCGTCCAGCCCCAACGCGGCGTGGTACCGCAGGGGTGCGCTGTCCGTCATCGAAGGCAAGGTGAAGATCGGCAGGTCGTACGACACCCGCGGCTGGAGCACCGACAACGCCCACGCCAACATGTCCGCTGCCATCGCCGCCCTGGGCCCGGACCGCATCGGCGGCGTCCTGGCTGCCAACGACGCCATAGCTGCGGGCGTCATCTCGGCTCTCAAGAACGCCGGTGTCAGGGAGCTTCCTCCCGTCACCGGCCAGGACGCCGACCTCGAGGCTGTGCGGCGCATCGTCGAGGGCGAGCAATACATGACGGTGTACAAGCCGTTCACGACGCAGGCCGCCGCAGCTGCGGCCATGGCCGTCGCCCTGGGTCGCGGCGAAGACGTCCGCGAAGTCACCACGACGACGATCGACAGCCCCACCACCCAGGACATCCCGTCCGTGCTGCTCACTCCGAGCACGGTAACGGTCGGCAACATCAAGCAGACACTCGTCAAGGACGGCGTATACACCATCGAGCAGATCTGCACCCAAAAGCTCCGGCCCGCCTGCTCCCAGGCCGGACTCTCCCCATGAAGACGTCCGGCCTGAAGAGAAGTCAGGCAGCCGTGAAGGCGAGCACGGTGTTGTGTCCGCCGAAGCCCAGGGAGTGGCTGAGGGCGAGGTGAATGGGCTGGTGGCGGCTTGCGGGGTGGACGATGTCGATGCCGGAGGTTGTGCCGTCCGGTGTCATGAAATTGGCGGTGGGCGGAGCCGTTCGATGGGTGATACTCGCGACCGTAAGGGCCGCCTCGATGGCTCCGGCGGCGCCCATGGTGTGGCCGAGGACCCCTTTGGCCGAGGTGACCGTGGGGCGACGGTGCGGGTAGAGGTCGCGGATCACGGTGGCTTCCACGGTGTCGCCCCGCGGGGTGCTGGTGCCGTGGGCGTTGATGTGGTCCACCTCGCAGGCACTGGCGCCCGCCATGGCCAGAGCGGTCCGAGTCGCAGCCCGCAGCCCGGATCCCTCGGGGTGAGGAGCCGTGGGGTGGTATGCGTCGCTCGTGCTGCCGTGACCTGCCAGGAGGGCGAGCGGGCCGGCGGTGCGGGCGTCGGCGTGGCGTCTGCGCTCCAGTACGAGCATTCCGGCGCCCTCGCCGAGGACGAAGCCGTCGCGGTCCTTGTCGAACGGGCGTGATGCACGGCCGGGGTCGTGGTCGCGGCGGGACAGGGCGCCCATTTTGGCGAAGGCGGCGGCGCACAGGGGGGTGACCATGGCGTCGGTGCCGCCCGCGACGGCGATGTCGCAGGCACCGGTTTTCAGGAGCAGGCAGGCCGTGATGAGGGCAGTGGCTCCTGAGGCGCAGGCGGTGGAGGTCTGCAAGGAGGGGCCGGTGACGCCGAGTTCGAGGGCGAGGTGGCCGGCGGCCATGTTGGGCAGGAAGGCGGGCAACGTCATGGGGGAGAGCGCGCCGGGACCGGTGATGAGCAGTTGCGGCTTGCGGCCGTTTCCGGAACAGGCCGGGGCGAGGGGCTCGGCATCGTGCGGGTGGACGGTCACGTCCGAACGGATGGCCACCACATAGCCGATGCCGCGCTCGCTCAGGCCGTCGCGGAAGTCGGCGTTCTGCCCGTAGCCGGTGCCGGCCACCACCACCGGCGGTCACCACCACCGGCGGCACCAGACCCCACCCGGCCAACTCGTCGAAGGTGTCCAGGGCCAGGCGCCACTTCTCCCGGTGCCCGACCTTTGGCGGTATCCCGGTCTTCTGCCGCCGTCCGGCATCGTGCGCCCACTCCTGGGGCACGAACAACCGCCACTGCAGCGGACAGGACGCGGCATCGGAGACCGCGTGCACGCTCACCGCGACCTGGCAATTGGCCCGCTCGCCCAAAGCTCCGCAGTACTGGCGGGCGACCGCCACCGACATCTTCCCGTCCTCGGGGAACGACACGTCATCGACCGCCCAGGCATCCGGGCCGATCAGCGGCACCATCCGCTCCGCAATCCGCCGCCGCACCGGCACCGGATCCCACGTCGACTGGTTCACGAACTGCTGCAGGTTCTGCTCGTTGCCGTCCGGCAGGCGCTCCGCCATCGGCTGGATCGACTTCCGCCGCCCGTCCAGCATCAGCCCCCGCAGATAGCAGTCACCCTTCGCCCGCTGATCCCTGCGCGGCACCGACGCGAAGACGTCCGCGACGAATAACGCCAACTTCGCCCGAGCACGGTTCACTTCATGTGCATCCGTACCCCCAACATGCCCCCAAACAGGACCACGAGACAGACCTAACGGAGCCCTACCAGGGCCTGTCCGGCGGATCATGCCGGACAGGCCCTGGTGGAGGGGTGGCTTCGAGCAGTGACTACCGTGCGCCGGGCGCCGTGGCCGCCAGATCCGGAGGCGCTGTGGGCGTGGGCAGGAGGAGGTCGTCGGCGTCGTCGCCTTCGAGGTGGATGTCCGGCAGGATCCGGTCCAGCCATCCCGGCAGCCACCAGGCATGCTTGCCGAGCAGGCTCATCGCGGCGGGGACGAGGACCATCCGTACCAGCGTCACATCCAGGATGACGGCCACGGTGAGGCCGACGCCGAACAGCTTGGCCGTGCCGTCGGGGTCCAGCACGAACGCGCCGAACACACCGGTCATGATCAGTGCCGCGCTCGTGATCACCCGAGCCGTGGAGCCGACGCCCTCGACGACTGCCGCTTTGGCGTCGCCGTGGCGCTGGAACTGCTCACGCACCCGGCTGAGCAGGAACACCTCGTAGTCCATGGACAGTCCGAAGAGAACCGCGAACATGAGCATGGGGGCCAGCGACATGATCGGAACGCTGCCGTCGAGGCCGATGAGACCGGCTCCCCAGCCCCACTGGAAGATCGCGACGACCACTCCGTACGCGGCACCGATGCTGAGGACGTTGAGGATCGCGGCCTTCAGCGGCACCAGGATCGACCGGAACACGATCATCAGGATGACGAAGGACAGTCCGATCACGGCGCCGAGGAACCACAGCATGCGCTGCTGGAGCTGATCCGAGAGGTCGACATCCAGGGCGGTCGCGCCGGTGACCATCGGCTTCGCCTCGGTTCCGCGCAACGCGTCGGGCAGCAGGTCCTGGCGCAGGCGCTCGACGAGCTCGCCGGTCTTCGCGTTCTGCGGCGCGGTGGTCGGGGTGACGGCGAACGCCGCCAGATCGCCCTTGGGGCTCAGCGCCACGGCGCTCACGGTGGCGATTCCGGGCTCGTCCTCGAGGGCCGTGCCCACGCCGTCGATCGCGGACGGGGCGGTCCCGTTCATCTCGATCACCACTTGGAGGGGACCGTTGACGCCCGGTCCGAAGCCCTCGGCGACGAGGTCGTACGACTTGCGTGTGGTGCTGGCCGCGGGGTCGTTGCCCGCGTCGGGGATGCCGAGATGCATGGAGAAGACCGGCACGGCGAGCACACCGAGCAGAACGACGGCTGCGGCGCCGTAGCGGACGGGCTGTGCGACCACCTTGGCCGACCAGCGGCTGGACTTGGACTTCGGGTTGTACGCCGGCTTGGGCTTCACGAAGGGAATCCGCAGGTTGTTGACCCGTCGGCCGGCGAGCCCGAGCATCGCGGGCAGCAGGGTGAGTGCGGCGAGCATGGTCACGGTGACCATCACCGCCGAGGCCCAGCCGATCACGGTGAGCATCCGGATGCCCGCCAGTTGCAGGCCGGTGATCGCCACGATGACGGTGACGCCGGCGAACAGGACCGAGAGGCCGGCCGTGGAGTTCGCGCGGCCCACCGCCTCGGGCACGGGCATGCCGTGGGCCAGGTTCTGGCGGTGCCGGGTCAGGATGAACAGTGCGTAGTCGATGCCGATCCCGAGGCCGAGCATCATCGCGACGATCGTGGCGATCTTGGGAACGGCCATGGCCCCGGACATGACGCCGATGGCGCTGAAGCCGATGAGGATGCCCACCAGCGCGGTCACGACCGGCAGGCTCATCGCGACGAGGGAACCGAACGCCACCGCGAGGATCACGACGGCGAGCGCGATGCCGAGCAACTCGCTGTTGGCCCCGCCCTCCTCACCCTTGGCGTAGCCGAGCCCACCGTCGTACTCGACCTGCACTCCGGCGTCGCGGACGGCTTCAGTGGCTCGTTCCGCGGCGTCGAACTGGGCAGCGGTGACCTTCTTCTCGGTGTCGAAGGCCAGGGTCGTGAAGCCGGTCCGGCGGTCGGGACTCAGCGTCGGGCCCCGTGCGTCGTACGGATCGGACACCTCGACGACGTGCGGAATCGCGGCGAGTTCGGTACGCGCCTCGGCGATCGCGGCCTTGACCTCCGGCCGGGTCAGCCCCGCGTCGGAGTGGAAGACGATGTTGGCGGTGGAGATGGTCTCCTGCGGGAACTTGTCCTCGAGCGCCTCGGCCGCCTTCGCCGACTCGACGCCGGGCAGCTTGAAGTTGTCGTCGGCGGTGCCGCCGTAGGACTGGTTGAGCAGGAAGGCGGCGGCCGCGATCACGAGCCACGTCATGATGACGCGCCATGGGTGCCGGCCGGCGAAGTGTCCGATCCGGTAGAGCAGTCGGGACATGGGGTGCCTCTCAGGTTTCGGTGGCGAGTGTGGGGGCGGGGCGCGCGGACGGCTCGGCGGCGCCGGGCGGGGCCTTGGCGGTCCAGAAGCGCCGGTGGCCGAGGACCAGGCCGAGGGCGACCGCGGACCAGATGAGGACGTAGAGCCAGGTCTCGCGGGTCGCGTCCGCGCCGGACGGCCAGAGGTCCTCGGTGTTGATGGTGCCTTCGGTGGCATGGGCCAGGAGGGTCAACAGGGTGCTGCCGCCTGCCTGGTTGAACAGCCAGCCGTACCAGAAGGTGAGGGCCACGGTGGTCAGCGCCTCGTACGGCTCCAGGCCGAAGGACGAGACGAAGAACAGCGGCGCGTGCCAGCCGGTGATCAGCACCGCCAGGATCGCGGTGGCGGCCAGCGGGCTGCGGCGGGCCTGGAGGCGCGGCTGGGCGAAGCCGCGGAAGCTGGGCTCCTCGCTGAACGGGCCGCCGAGGGGGTTGACCATGTTCATCCCGATGGCGAGCGCGATGCCGTAGACGGGGGTGAAGTCGTCGGTCGAGGGGGCGGGTGCGCCGAGCGCCATGTTCGCGCCCATGGTGGCGAAGTGGACCGCCAGCGGTACGGCGATCGCGATCACGTACCAGATCCAGTGCACCCGCCAGCGGATCAGCCGGGAGCCCAACTCCCTCAGCCCCGCGGTCCCTTCGGCGACGGACACCACGATCAGGGCGGCGATCAGGGCGCCGGGGGCGAAGAAGCTGCCGAACGGTACGGCGGCCCAGCTCAGGGCGTAGGCCAGCACGAAGAACGCGGCCAGTGGATGGGCCTGGACCCATGCGGCGGGACGAGCCATGAGCTTCCCCCTCGGGGCGCGGAGTCGCGGCGTACCCGGGTCCTTCGAGGCGGATGCGTCGAGTGTGCCCCGGCGAGGCTCCTCCGGTTCCTCTTGGATGACCCGGGTCTTCATCACGGCTCCTCGGTGGGTTCGGGGGTGTCCCTCACGCTGGCAGCGAGCGGTGCGGCGGGTAAGGCGGGCCACTGGCGGTTCGGGGGGCGGGTTTCTGGTGTGTCCGCAGGGGGGACCGGCGACCCGTGCCGGCACCGGGCCACCCTGGCGCCGGTCCGGTGCCGGGAGTAGCGTGCGAGCGACGCCTCCCTTCATGTCCGGTCGTACGCGGGCCCCTTGTGGACGGTCGCGCCCCGGTCACGGCCGACGGCAATGATCGGGAAGGGGGAGTGATGCCAACGACCTCGGCGGATCCGCCGGTTCGCACGCGGAGGCCGGTGCTCCTGATCGGCTTGGCGGGCCTGGTGCCGGCCGCGGCCGCCGGGTGTACCGCTCTCGCCGTTACGGGCGGCACGCCGGCGATCCATGCGGGGCTGATCATCTGGATCGCGGTGTCCTACTCCGCGGCCGGACTCGTCGCGTGGTGGCACCAGGCGGCCAGCCACATCGGTCCGCTGATGCTGCTCGCGGGGGTGGCGACCTTCCTCTCGGCTCTGACGTGGTCGGGCGACACCGCCGTACAGACCGTTGGTCAACTGTTCGACCTGCTGCCGATGGTGGTGATCCTGCACCTGTTCCTGGCGTTCCCGGCCGGACGGCTGACGGGACGGCCGACGCGGCTGCTCGTCGGCCTGGGTTACGTCGCCGCGGCCGGTGCTCAGCCGATGGTGATGATGCTGGGCGGCTTCGGCCCGGACCACCCGCTGCGGCTGGTCGACGCGCCGGGTGCGGCCAGGGTGCTGTACGACGGTGAGCTCATCGCGATCAGCGTCCTCTCGCTCGCCGGGGTCGCCCTGCTCGCGGCCCGTCGGCGGGCCGACGGACGGCCGCTGCGCCGGTCGCTGGGGCTGCTGATCGACTCCTTCGGGCTCGGCCTGGTGATGATCGCCGTCCTGCTGCTGGTGGGCGTGTTCGGCGGGCCGCCGTTCCCGCTGATCCAGCGGGTGAGCCTCGCGGTGATCGGTCTCGCCCCGGTCGCCTTCCTCGCCGGCCTGCTGGGCGCCCGGCTGGCCCGTACCGCCGTCGCGGGCCTCGTGATGGAACTGCGGGCCGAACCGGCCGATCTGCGGGCCCCGTTGGCCCGGGCGCTGGGCGACCCGTCACTGATGTTGATCTACTGGCTGCCGGAGTTCGCCAGTTGGGCCGACCAGGACGGCAAACCGCTCGATCTGCCAGCCGGTCCGGGCCGGGCGACCACCCTCATCGAGCGGGACGGCGCGCCGGTTGCGGCCCTCGTCCACGACGCGGCGCTGAACGACGAACGCGAGCTCCTGGACGCCGTCGGCGCCGCCGCGGCCATCGCGTTGGAGACCGGCCGGCTGCAGGCCGAACTGCGCGCCCACGTCGACGAGTTGCGCGGTTCCCGGGCCCGGGTCATCGAGGCGGGCCAGAAGGAGCGCCAGCGGCTGGAGCGCGATCTGCACGACGGGGCCCAGCAGCGGCTCATCGCGCTCTCCCTCGACCTGGCCATGCTGGAGGCGAGTCTCGGCGGGGCCCCGGCCGCCCGAGCCCAGCTGTCCCAGGCCAGGGGTGAGATCGCCACCTCGCTGGCGGAGCTGCGGGACGTGGCGCGCGGGCTGCACCCGGCCGTGCTGAGCGCGCACGGGCTCGCCGTCGCCCTGGAGTCGCTGGCCGCGCGGGCGCCGGTGCCGGTCCGGCTGACGGTACGGCTCGACGGAAGACTCGCCGAGGCCGTCGAGGTCGCGGCCTACTACGTGGTCTGCGAGAGCCTGGCCAACATCGGAAAGCACGCCCGGGCGACCACGGCCACGGTGAGCGTGGCCCAGGCCGACGGCCGGCTCGTGGTGGAGGTCCTCGACGACGGCCGCGGGGGCGCCGACACCGAAGGCGGCAGCGGACTGCGGGGGCTGGCCGACCGGGTCGAGGCGCTCGGCGGCAGGCTGCGCGTGTGGACGTCGCGCGGCACCGGCACCCGAGTGGAAGCGGAGTTGCCGTGCGGGTAGCCATCGCCGAGGACAGCGTCCTGCTCCGGGAGGTCTGGCGCGGCTGCTGGGCGACGCCGGATTCGAGGTGCTGGGGCGCTGTGGGGACGCCGAGGAACTGCTCGCTCTGCTGCGGACCCGGCTGCCGGACGTGGTCGTCGTCGACATCCGGCTGCCGCCCACCCACAGTGACGAGGGTCTGCGGGCGGCGGTGGAGATCCGCGCGGCCCATCCCGGGGTCGGGGTGCTCGTGCTGTCCCAGTACGTCGAGCCCGGCCTGGCGATGAAACTGCTGGCCGACTCGGCGGAGGGCGTCGGCTATCTGCTCAAGGACCGCATCAGTGATGTGCCCGACTTCCTGGCCGCCGTCCGCAGGGTCGCCGCCGGCGGTTCCGTCATCGACCCGACCATCGTCTCCATCCTCCTGTCGCGGCGGCGCAGCGACGACCCGCTCGACCGGCTGACGCCGCGGGAGCGCGAGGTGCTGGAGCTGATGGCCGCCGGCAACTCCAACCAGGGCATCGCCGACCGGCTGGTGATCACCCTGCGCGCGGTGGAGAAGTACGTCTCCAGCATCTTCGGCAAGCTCGGCCTCCCGGCCACGGGCAGCGAGTCCCGCCGGGTGCTGGCCGTGCTGATGTTCCTGCGGACGTGAGTGAGCGTTTGGTTCTCGGTTGTCTGTTTCATTTGGCTTAGCTGCCGTATCCGGCGTCCAGCACGACCAGAACCTCCGGATCGCCCGGCTTCCACTGCTCGGCGGCGATGAGCCGCTCGACCAGCTCGCGGATCGGGACCGTGGTCACCGCGGCAACGTCCGCGCCTGGCTCCAGGCGGACAGCGTCCAGCACCGCCATCCACGACGTCCGACGGGTCTCCAGCGCGGCGACGATCGAGTACGGCCAGCCCGGGATCATTTGGTGCTTGCCCTCACCTCGACCGAAGGTGTGGCAGAGGGACCGGTCAGGGCAGGTGTTGGCGTCCGACCGCAGCCACGGTGAGACGTCCGCGGCCCTCTTCTCCCAGCACTGATGTGCCTGGAGAAGCGCCCCGGGCCCGCAACGCGGCGGCGACGAAGGCCGGCGCGGACATCCGCAGCGAGGTCCTGCTCACCCTCGCCCAGCTGCGCCTGGCCACGCCCCGCCGGCTCAAGGCGCTACTGCTGCCGCCCCAGCAGGACACCCACCACGTCCGTCGCGCGCTGCGCAACCTGCTCGCCGAATCGCCAGCCCTGGTCGGCCGGACCCACCGCGCCCAGCAGAGCTACTGGTACTGCACCCCGGCGGGCCTCGCCGAAGCCGCCGCCTCCGGTGAGCTCGCGCCAAGGGCCGGCCGGACCACCGGGAAGCGCATCGCTGCCAGCAAGACGGGTCTTCGGGAACACGGCCTCGCACTGGTCGACACCGTCGTCGCCTTCCACCAGGCGAAGGTGGCCGATTGCGCCGACTGGCAGGTGGAAGTCGCCCACGCCACTCCAGCCGGGAACCTGGTGTCCGACGGTGTGGTGCTCCTGGCCGACGGCTCCAGTGTGTTCGTGGAGATCGGCCGCACGATGTCCTACGCCCGCCTGGTCGCCAAGCTGGAGCGCTACGACGCCTACCGCAACGCACCGCCGTCCGGACGCGGCAAGGCCGCCCGGGCCCCGCGCAGCCACTGGCAGGAGACCTACGCCGGGCCGTCCCTGGACCGGCCCTTCCCGCCGGTGCTGTTCGTCTTCGCCCCGGCCCCGCGCCGCGCGGCCCCGGCCACCAGGGAAGCGGCATTCCACCAGCGCGCCCAGCATGTCCACGGCGTGAACTACCGGATCATCGTGGCGACTACGACGCTGAGGCAGCTGACCAGGCACGGCCCCGATGAGCCGGTGTGGCGCGTGGCCGGCTGCGGGGTGGGGGAGGACCGCTACTCTCTGGATGCGTTGCCGAAGGCGTGGTGAGCACGGCGAGCCCGGCTCGGCCTGGATGAAGAGGCTCGGGCCGGGCCCGCCGCCCGCACCCTCGTTGTCGGTGGCGGCTGGAACGCTGGTCGGATGAACGGAGACGAGCGGCTGCTGCGTGGCCGGGTGTACGGCCACGACCACGACGACCCCAACCCCGGCCCGCTCCCGCACCTGACGTATGCCGAAGTGGTCGGCGGACCGCTGGACGGCCTGCTGCTGGACATCCACGGCTGGCGGACCGAAGAAGTCGACGACGGCGTTGCCCTGTCCACCGAGCTGACGCGGTGGCCCGGCGGCGCGAGCCTCGCCGACGCCGCCGCATCCGTGCAGGTCACCCCCACCGTACGGGCGTGGTTGGGCCGCTGACATCCCCTCTACGCCCCCGGACCCCGCCCACAGCAGGAAGAACAAGGAAAAGGAAGGTGGGTGGTGGGTGGGTCAGGTCCCGGGCAGCGAGCGAGGGGATCGGGGCGCACTCGCTGGTGTCGCCCGCCGGGAGAGGTCGCCGCGCCAGGGCCGCCGACGGTGCGGCGGCCGGGGTCAGGAGTCGTTGGCATGATCTGCGTTCTTGCGGGCAGGCGGCTTTGGTGCTGCACGTGCCTGCTGAGCTCGTCTCGCAGGTGAGTTCTGCCCTGGTCCAGGCCGGCTTCCAGGTGTCGGGCGACGCGGGGACACCGGTGTCCCAGGGGTGCGTGTGACCGAGGTGCCCGAAGGCGCTTTGGTCCGCTCGACGGGCTCGGACAGGTTCACCTCGCTGGCCCGTGACCAAGCCAGACGCGCCGGGAGCGGCGACAGTATGAGAGTGCTCGTGCAGGCTGCAGTAACAGGGCTGCTGGTCCAGCTCGGACACACCGTCACCGAAGCCTGCGATGAAGGCGTGGTGGTGCGAGCCGACACAGCAACGTCGGACCAGTGCGTGACGCGGCAGATGTGCCTTGACGCTGACTAGTAGGGCTCCGTTAGGTCTGTCTCGTGGTCCTGTTTGGGGGCATGTTGGGGGTGCGGATGGACATGAAGTGAACCGTGCTCGGGCGAAGTTGGCGTTATTCGTCGCGGACGTCTTCGCGTCGGTGCCGCGCAGGGATCAGCGGGCGAAGGGTGACTGCTATCTGCGGGGGCTGATGCTGGACGGGCGGCGGGAGTCGATCCAGCCGGTGGCGGAGCGCCTGCCGGACGGCAACGAGCAGAACCTGCAGCAGTTCGTGAACCAGTCGACGTGGGATCCGGTGCCGGTGCGGCGGCGGATTGCGGAGCGGATGGTGCCGCTGATCGGCCCGGATGCCTGGGCGGTCGATGACCATATTGGCTGCCCAGCGTTGCGCCGGCCGGGGAGGCGGACTGCCTCATCGACTCCCGCAAAGTGGGCGTCCGCAAGCCGGACCCGAGGATCTTCGAGCTGGCGGCGAAGACGGCCGGCATCGAAGCCGGCGACTGCGTCCTCGTCGACGACCTCGCCGAGAACTGCGAGGCCGCCCGGGACCAGCGCTGGCAGGCCGTGCACTTCCGGGACAACGCCCAGGCACTCCACGACCTGAGCCGGATCACCGGCCTGCCCAGCATCGTCTGACGTGCCGGCCTCCCCGCCTGGCAGGTACGTCGGGTCAACGACCGGGCCCACCGGAGCAGTTGAACCCGGCTGCGGCACTCCCCGCGCGGAACCACCGGACGCGCTCCTGCTTGACAGTTCTTCCGCATCGGGTGTCTCGAATCCGGGAGTCGCGGTCAGGATCGCCGCTTCCTTGCTGGTCACCGTCGGCCACCGCAACTGGTCACCGTCGGCGACGGCACGGGCTTCCCCGCGCTGCCGGGCCCACGGAGAGGTCCACACGCCGGGCTCTCCTCAGCATGTCCGCCGGGGCAGATATAAGCATGCTTGGTGCAACAACCTCTGGATGACTGTGAGTCAGGTGGTGAAGGCTGAGCGGGTGTCCCGAACTCCTGCTCTGATCGCCGGTGGCTCCTCGGGCGGCGGTGCCGCCCATGCCCGCCTCCCAGCCGGCGACAGTGACTTCGTCCTGATGGCCGACGGGCGGATCGGCTTGACGACCTGGCCCTCGAACTGCCCATGGCCGACGGAGCCTTGGATCTCATGCGCACGTCTCGGCACGCGTGAGGACCTCGCGCCGTTCGCAAGGCCAATCCACCCCACGACAACCGCCTGGTCATGAGCGGACTGGGCGCCCAGGACGCAGGCCGACTTCCCCAGCCGTAGACCGGCGAGACCGGCCCGCGCCAGCCGGAGTTACCAGCCCGCCCTGCTCGACACCCTCTGGCCGCCGAGTCCGCCCTGATGGCCGACGCCACCCCCCTTCACCACCACCCGTACCCACACCGAGGGAGCGTGGACATGTCCACCGAACATCCCGACCCAGCAGTCACTTCCCCCGTCGACCCCCTTGGGCCCCCCTCCGTGCCGTCCCGGCGTACCTTCATCGCCGCGAGCACGGCCGTCGGGGGAGCGGTCGTGGCCGGTGGCCTGGTCGCCGGACCGCCTCCGCTCGGCGCCGAGGCGGCGGTGGCTGCCGAGGCGGCGCCCGGCAGCCGGGTTTTCTTGACGGTCAACGGCGTCCGGCACACCGTCGCCATCGACAACCGCACCTCGCTCCTCGACCTGCTGCGCGAGCGCCTGGGCCTGACCGGTTCCAAGAAGGGCTGCAACGCCGGTGCCTGCGGCGCCTGTACGGTCCTGGTCGACGGTCGTCGGGTCAACTCCTGCCTGACGCTGGCGGTGCGGCTGGAGGGCGCCGAGGTCACCACGATCGAGGGCCTGGAGAAGGGCGACCGGCTCCACCCGCTGCAGCAGGCGTTCATCGACCAGGACGCCTTCCAGTGCGGCTTCTGCACGCCGGGGCAGATCGTGTCCGGCGTCGGGTGCATTCAGGAGGGTCACACCGGTTCCACGGAGGAGATCCGGGAGTGGATGAGCGGCAACCTGTGCCGGTGCGGCTGCTACGTGAAGATCGGGCGCGCTGTCGAGCAGGCCGCCGGCCGGAAGTGAGGACCGATTCCCATGTATCCCTTCACCTACACCAAGGCCGCGGACACGCGAGAGGCCCTCGACGCCGGTCGGCGCGGCGGGCGTTACATTGCCGGCGGCACCACCCTGGTCGACCTGATGCGCGAGACCGTCGAGCGTCCCGAGGCGCTGGTCGACATCAGTACCCTGCCGCTGAGCGAGGTCACCGTCACCAAGAGCGGGGGCCTGCGCATCGGCGCCTTGGTCCGCATGGCCGAGGCCGCCGCTCATCCCAAGGTGCGCTCCCTGTATCCCGTCATCTCCCAGGCGCTGGAGCTGAGCGCCTCGGCCCAGCTGCGCAACATGGCTACGATCGGCGGCAACATCATGCAGCGCACCCGCTGCACCTACTTCCGCGACGTGACCGCAGCCTGCAACAAACGCCAGCCGGGCTCCGGGTGCGCGGCGCGGGACGGCTACAACCGCAGCCACGCGATCCTGGGCACCTCCGACAGTTGCGTGGCCACGCACCCCTCCGACGTCGCCGTGGCCTTCGCGGCGCTGGAGGCGACCGTGCACCTGCTGGGCCCGGACGGCGAACGCACCATGCCTTTTGCCGACTTCCTGCTTCAGCCGGGCAGCACCCCGAACCGCGAACAGGCCATCCACCCGGGCGAATTGATCACAGCCGTGGAGATGCCCGCCCACCCGCGCCCACTGAGGTCCGGCTACCTGAAGGTGCGCGACCGTCAGTCCTACGAGTTCGCGCTCACCTCGGCCGCGGTCGCGCTGCACATCCGCGGCGGCGTGATCCGCGAGGCGAAGGTCGCCGCCGGCGGGGTCGGCACCGTGCCGTGGAAGCTGCCCGCCGTCGAGCGCCACCTCATCGGCGAACGCCCCTCCGACCGGCTGTGGGCCGAAGCCGCCGAGGACGCGATCGACGGGGCGCGCGTCCTCAAGCACAACGGCTTCAAGGCCGAGCTGCTCAAACGCACGGTCGAACGCCAGCTGCGCACCGTAGGAGGCACCAAATGAGCCAGCCACAGGCAGCAGTCGGTGCGGCGGCGCCCCGGGTCGACGCACGACTGAGGGTGACCGGGAGAACGAAGTACGCCGGAGACAACAACCCCGACGGGGCCGTGCACGCGGTCATCGTCGACAGCGGCGTCGGCCGCGGCCGTGTCACCGGCATCGACAGCCGAATCGCTGAAGCCGAGACCGGCGTCCTGAAGGTGATCAGCCACTTCAACGCACCGAAACTGCCGCCTCGTGAAGGGGGATTCCCGCCGGGTGAGGCGCTGCGCCCCTTCCAGGACGACCGCGTCCGGTTCTTCGGACAGCCCGTCGCGGTCGTGGTGGCGACCACGCTGGAGGTGGCACAGCACGCGGCGAGCCTGGTGAAGGTCTCCTACGACGCCCAGCCTCCCTCGACCGACATCGGCGCCGCCGATCCCGCGGACGATCCCGAGACCTATGCGCGCGGCGACGCGGACGCGGCCCTGGACGCCGCCGACGTCAAGCTGGACCTGGCGTACCGCATGGCCCGCAACCACCACAACCCGATGGAGCCGGCCGGGACCGTGGCCCGCTGGGACGGTGACCAGCTCACCCTCTGGGAGAAGACCCAGCATGTGCAGGGCACCGTGGAGACCATGGCCGCCGAGTTCGGCATGGAGCCGGACAGCATCCGCGTCATCTCGCCGGCCGTCGGTGGCGCATTCGGCAGCGCTGGCCGGACCTGGGTGCACACCTCCATCGCGGCCCTGGCCGCGCGCGAGGTGAAACGTCCCGTAAAACTCGTCCTCACCCGCAGGCAGACGTACTTCGGCGTGGGATACCGGCCCGCATACGAGTACGCACTGCGGCTGGGCAGCGACCGGCGGGGCCGGCTGACCGCGTCGGTACACGACGTCCGCACCGAGTCGTCCCGCTACGAAACGCACAGCGAAGACGTTCTCGCTGCCGGCCGGATGCTCTACAGCACGCCCAACGTCCGCCAGGTGTACGAGCACGTACCGCTGGACGTGAACACACCGACATGGATGCGTGGCCCCGGCTACTCCAGCGGCGCGTTCTGCGTCGAGTCGGCGATGGACGAACTCGCCCACGAACTGGGCCTGGACCCGATCGAGCTGCGGCTGCGCAACGAACCCGCCGACGACGAGTCCACCAATCTGCCGTTCTCCACCCGCCGCCTGCGCGACTGCTACCGCGCGGGCGCCCGCGAGTTCGGCTGGCACCGGCGCAACCCCAAGCCCCGCTCGACGCGTGACGGTGACTGGCTCATCGGTATGGGCATGGCCGCCGGTGTCTACGACACCGCGCGCAGCGAGGCCCAGGCCTCGGTCAGGCTGGATGCCGACGGCACCGCCCTGGTGCAGTCCGCGACCAGCGACATGGGCCCCGGCACGGCCACGTCCATGACTCAGGTCGCCGCCGACGCGCTCGGCCTGACCATGCGCCAGGTCACCTTCCGGCTCGGCGACTCCATTCTGCCCTCAGCCCCCGGCCATCACGGCTCGCGGACCATGGCCAGTATCGGATCCGCCGTCCAGGACGGCTGCGACAAGCTGCGCGAGCAGGCGATCACGCTCGCGGTCAAGGACCAGGACTCACCGCTGTACGGCGTCGACCCCGCCGATGTGGTCGTACGCGGCGGCCGACTGCACGTCAAGGACAACCCCGCGCGCGGGGAGACGTACCAGCGGCTCCTGGCCCGTAACAACCGCACCCACCTCGAAGCGCTCGGCTCGTACGCCGGGGCGCCGGAATCGGAGCGGTTCTCCTTCTACGCCTACGCCGCGACGTTCGCGGAAGTGGCCGTCGACGCCCGCCTCGGCCTGGTACGGGTGCGGCGCATGGTCGGCGTGTACGACGCCGCCCGGATCATCAACCCGAGACTCGCCGACAGCCAGGCCATCGGGGCCATGACCGGCGGTATCGGTCAGGCTCTGCTGGAGCACACGGTCACGGACCACCGCGACGGCCGGATCGTCAACGCCAACCTCGCCGACTACCTCGTGCCGACCCACGCCGACATGCCTGAAATGAAGGCGATCTACATTGACGGGGAGGACTACGAGGCCGACCCGATCGGCGTCAAGGGGCTCGGTGAGGTCGTCGTCGTCGGAGTGGCGCCCGCCATCGCCAACGCCGTGTTCAACGCAACCGGACGCCGCATCCGCGAACTGCCCATCACCGCCGAAGCACTGCTCTGAGCCCTCCGGGGGACCGGTGCACTCACCAGGCCCCCGGGCCCCCTGGCCTCCCAAGCGTCCGGCGGCTGGCGACGCCACACCGCCGGACACCAGGGCCGCCGCCGCAAGCCTTCTCCCCCAAGGCGCGGCGGCGGTCCCCTGAAGTCACCCACCTCACGGAAAGCCCGCCATGCTGAACATCGCGGACACATTGTGCCAGTGGTGCCGCGAGGCCCGCCCCTTCGCCCTCGCCACCGTCGTCCAGGTCAGCGGCAGTGCACCCCTGCCTGTCGGCACCGCCCTCGCCGTCGACACGGACGGCACCGCGGTCGGCAGCATCTCCGGCGGCTGTGTCGAAGGGGCGGTCTACGAACTGTGTCAGCACGTCCTTGCACACGGCGGGCCACCCGTGCGCACCCGCTTCGGCTACTCCGACGACGACGCCTTCGCCGTAGGCCTGACCTGCGGCGGCGAGATCGAAGTCCTGGTACAGCGCGTGGACCCCGCCGCCGAGCCCCACCTTGTCGCTGCCCTCGAAGCCGTGGTCGCGGGCCGCTCCTGCGCCGTGGCCCAAGTCTTCGACGGCCCCGGCGAACTCCTTGGCCGCACCCTCCATATCCCCGACGGCGATCCCCACGAAGGCACGCTCGGCGGCGAGATCGAGGACCAAGTGGTCGTCGCGCACGCCCGCGCGCTCCTGCGTGCGGGCCGTACCGCCCGCATCGAGGTCGGCGGCGACACCGACACCTGCCCCGAGAAATTGACCGTCCTCGTCCACACCCACGCACGCCGCCCGCGCATGCTGATCTTCGGTGCCGTCGACTTCGCCGCTGCCCTCAGCCAGGCCGGCCGCTTCCTCGGTTACCACGTCACCGTCTGCGACGCCCGCCCCGTCTTCGCCACGCAGGCCCGCTTCCCGCATGCCGACGAGATCGTCACCGACTGGCCCCACCGCTACCTCGCGGTCACCAAGACCGACGCCCGCACCGCCGTCTGCGTCCTGACCCACGACGCCAAGTTCGACATCCCCCTACTGCGCTTGGCCCTCGCCCTCCCCGTGGGCTACGTCGGCGCCATGGGCTCCCGACGCACCCACGGCCACCGCATCGACCTGCTCCGGGACACCGGCGTTCCCGAGGAGCAACTGGCCCGTCTGCACTCACCGATCGGCCTGGACCTCGGTGCCCGTACTCCCGAGGAGACAGCCATATCCATCACCGCGGAGATCATCGCCCACACCAACCGCGGCATGGGCCTGCCCCTCTCGCACGGCACCGGCCCCATCCACCATCCCGCACAGCCTCTGTACCGCTTGGCGACGGCGCCTTAACTCCCGCACAGACGCCGTAACGCGCTCCCACCGCGACCGGAGTGGGCCGGGATGATCCAGAGGGCGTCGCCCTCGGTGGCGTATGCCGTTCACGTGGGCCTTGGCGGTCCAGGGTGAGACGTGGCGGTGTTCGGCGATGGTGTCGTTGGAGACGCCGACGGCCACGAGGACGTCGATTGGACCTGGCCTAGGAGCCCCGGCTGCTGGAGACCGAGGCGAGGCGGGAGTCGCGTCACTCGGCTAAGCGATCATCCGTCGGCGATGATCCAAGCCTTGAGCGCGTCGTACTCGGCCACCGGACCGGCAGGTGGTCGAAGTACTCCTTCCAGACCTCGTCATGGGCTGAGGAAGCTGCCCTGCCGACCCATGCCACGCAACAACGTGTCGACCACGAGGGTTGCCAGTTCGTCAACTTCGTCGGCTTCGTCCGAGCGATTCTGGGCCGCTTCGTGAATGAGGGCGTAATAGACACGGCGAGCCCACGCCAGGTCAGTGTCAGGGCGCAGCACGCCGGAGTTGCGGAGATCAGTAACCGGCAACCATGGGTTTCTGATTCAGGGGTTGGCAACCCCTGGCAAGCGAGGTGCGGTCAGATCAGAGTGGCGGTGTGAACCTTTCCGAATTGGGCGTCTTTTTGAAGTCACGCCGTGATCGCATACGACCCGCGGATGTCGGCTTACCGACCGGGCCACGCCGGCGTGTATTGGGTCTTCGCCGTGAAGAGGTCGCTCAGCTGGCCGGTGTTTCGGTTGACTACTACATCGAGCTGGAGCGCGGAGCGGGCGTCCGACCCTCCGAGCAGATGCTCGCCGCGCTGGCCCGGGCACTCCGACTGAGCCGGGAGGAGCGCGATCACCTCTTTGCCCTGGCGGGCCGTCTGGTGCCCCCGCCCGGAGGTTCGACGGACCACGTCCACCCGGGGATGCTGGACTTGCTGCACCGCCTGGACGGCACACCGGCCCAAGTGGTCACCGACCTGCGCGTCATGCTCGTACAGAACCCGCTGGCCCGTGCGTTGCTCGGCCCACCACCGTCCACGGCCGGATGGGCCGCGAGCTTCCTGTACCGGTGGTTCACCGATCCAGCGGCGCGGACGCTTTACCCGCCCGAGGACCACATCAGGCACACCCGATCCTTTGTCGCCGACCTGCGTGCGGCCTCGGCCCGGCGCGGCGACGACCCCGAAGTCACCGCAATTATCACGGCACTGACCGCGCGCAGCCCCGAGTTCTGCGAATATTGGGCACGACATGATGTCGAGTTCCGACGCCACGACAGGAAACGTCTGATACATCCAGAACTCGGGCTACTTGAGGTCAATTGCCTTAACTTGTTCAGCGAGGACGGACGGCAACGACTGCTCTGGTTCACACCGGCCGTTGGAACCGACTCGGTCGCCAAACTGGAGCTGCTTGCCGTGATCGGCACACAGAAGGTCCTCGAGGAGTAGCACTGAGAGGGCGCTTACGTAGCTTTAGCCGAGAAAGCGGCTCTCGCAAGCTCGCCTTGCTTTGCCGCGGTTCGAGTGGCATGCATGTTTCTTCATCTCTCACCTTTCGGAGTCGGCCATCCGTTTCGCTCGTTTCTGCTGCTGGAAGTCCGTCTCGTTTAAGGATGCGGCAGAACCGCCCTGCGTGAACCGCACCGGAGCCCTCTGGACCTGAACGGACGAAGTACGCTGCGGCCCCGCTGAGTTGGGCGCCGCGAGCCGTCCAGAACCAGGATCCGTCTGCCAACGTGGTTCAGTCCGACCGCAGCACATCAGATATCGAGGGTCTGGACGCGTGAGCCGCGGTGAGAAGAGCGCCGTGGACGGCCGAGGACGCCGCCCGCGTGGCATAGCGAGCGGTGTCGGGAGGCCATGCGTCACGTTCCTGGTGGATCAGGAGGGAAACCGCGCCGTGCACGCTGGCGCAGAGCAGTCTGGCGGTTTCGGTCCTGCTCTCCACCGGCATTCCGGCATCGAGACAGTCCGTGACCTTGTCCCGGAAATAGCGGAAGCACGCGTCTTCGTTCTGGCGACTGGCTTCGGTGGCCTCGCCGTCCATCACCAGTCGGTACTGGGAGGGATGGCGAAGCCCGAACGCGATGTATGCGACACAGGTTTCGTAGAGCGCTGTCACAGGATCCGAGATCCCCTGGGACACCGTTTCCAACTCGATGAACAGTGAGTCCCACACGCGCAGGCACGTGGCGTGGACGAGTTCCCGCTTCGAGGCGAAGTGGAGGTAGACGGCCGGCGGGGTGACGCCCGCACGTGTCGCTACCGCGCGAATCGTCAGAGCGTCAGCGCCACCGTCTTCGAGTAGTTGATCGGCGATGTCGAGAAGCTGGTCGCGGAGCAGACCGCCCTGGCCCTTGGCGGCGCGAACGCGGGAGCCGGTCACAGAGAGGAGCCTTCGGGGGAGAGCGATATCAGGATGTCTTCGGTTTGACGGTGGTGACCACCTGCGTGACCCGGGCGCACAGTTCGCCTTGGGCGTCATGCACGTTGACCTCGACGACGGTGTTGCGACCCACCCGCAGGGGACGAGCTGTCGCGACGACGTCTGTGTGTGCCGGCCGGAGGAAGTGCGTGGTCGACTCCACGGTGGCCGGTGCGGCGCCGGCCGGACCGTTCAGGGCGGCGCATACGGCGCCGCTCACATCGGCGAGTCCCATCAACGCTCCTCCGTGGAGGCCACCGCCCACCGTGGACAGCGAGAGATCGTGCGCCAGCGTGGCTCGAACGCCTGCTGCCGTCATCTCGTCGAACACTACTCCGAGGGTCTTGGCGTACGGAGCGAGCGCGTAGACGTCTTCGGCTGCGAGCGTGGGCATGGGCTGCTCCCATCTGAGTGAATGGCGATAAGTTATCGGCGTTAACTCACTTCGTCAACGCGGTACTTCCGGCCGGTCAGCCGCTTCCGGCGAGGGAAGCGTCGCTGGGTGCTCTGCCGACACCACTCAATGACCTGTCGGCGATGCAGAGGAGCAGGAACAATGCAGCCACGCCGATGAGCAGCCAGGCCATGGCATGCAGTCCGGAACTGGTGGCGCCATCGTGGAAGAACACGGCGCTCGCCGCCGCCGCAAACAGTGCGCCGATGTACATGAACGTGCGCAGCAGTCCCGCGGACGAGCCCATGCGGGCCGGATCGGCCTGCGCGTACAGGGCATTCTGGTTGGCCAGCCCGATCAGCCCGTGAGGGATGCCGACTACCGCGCTGAGTACGACGAGCAGCCAGACCGGAGTGTCGGCACTGAGGACCAACAACGCTGCGCAGCCGAGGCATTGGAAGAGCGCGCCGACGACGATTTTGCCCCGCACCTGGCTACGGCGTCCCGTCAGTGCGGTGACACCGATGGCCGTCGCCGACAGCGGCAGCAGAAGCAGACCAGCCTGCGACGCGCTCAGTCCTCGGCCCTCCTGGAGCCACTGGCTGTAGCCGTAGAAGAAGGCGTACGACGTGGTGTAGGCGAGGCACTGCCGGGTGAACGTGGCAAGCAGCGGTACGTTTCCGCCGAGGACCCGAAGATCTATGAACGGCTGGTCGGTGCGGAGTTCGCGGCGGACGAACAACGAGCCCGTGGCCAGGCCCAGCACTGGCAGGTACCAGTGTGCGACTGCCGGGTTCATCAGGAAGAACATGAACGCGGTCAGTGATCCGGCGAACCACAGCATGCCCGACACATCGATGCGCGCCATCCTGCCCGGGGGCGTCGCGCGTGGCAGCCACAGTGCGCCCAGGGCAAGACACATGAGCGACAGCGGCACATTGATGCCGAAGATCAGGTGCCAGCCACCCGTGCCGATCAGCAGGCCCCCGAGGGCCGGGCCAACGACCGCGATGACCTGGTTGGAAATCGACAGCGCGGCGAGGACGCCACTCGGGTTCTTGCGGCCGGTGCGCTCGGACTCGGAGCGCAGCAGCGACATGGACGCCGGGAAGGCCGCCGAGGTTCCGAATCCGAGGAGGACGCGGGAGGCGACCAGCACCCACAGGTTCGGAGCGAGGGTGCCGAGCAGTCCGGCCAGGCCGGCCAGCGCGGTGCCCAGCAGATAGAGCCGACGCGGACCGAACGCGTCAACAAGTCGGCCGATCACCGGCTGGCCGACGGCCGTCGCGAGGTAGAGGCCGGAGACCAGCCATGCCGTCTGCGAGGGCGGCACGCCGAAGGCGCGGCCGATGGGGATCAACGCGACCGCGAGCATCGAGGAGTTGATGGGGTTGAGAATCGAGCCCAGGATCATCGGTGCGATCAGGCGCCGGTCGAAGCCGCCCTTCTCTGCCCGGCGCTGCCTGCGCGCGGCTGTCCGAGTCACGCCTGCGCCACCTTGTCGAGCAGCGCCATGGCGGTGATGACCGCCCGCACCTCCTCCTCGGTGCCGTGCTCTTGCAGGGCCCGGGCGAGCCACGCCTGACGGGCGAGGCGCTCGCCCCTGCGCCGTTCACGGCCCCGGTCGGTGAGTGAGACGAGTTGCCGCCGCCCGTCATCGGGGTCCGGGCTGCGCGAGACGAGCCCGGCCTCTTCCAGGGCGATGACGGTCTTGGCCATCGACTGAGGCCGTACGCCCTCGGCGGCGGCGAGATCACTGGCGGAGGCGGGGCCGTTCCTGGCGAGGCGGCGCAGGACGGAACTTTGCGACGGGGACGGTTCCTTCTCCCTGCCCCCGTCTCCACCCGTCGGTTCCTCGGCCGCTTCCAGGGTGTGCAGCTTGCGGCGGAGCCGGCCGAACACCACCCAGATGTCGCCGGCTGCCTGAACGGCGGCCTCGGTCAAGGGCACTTCATCGGCTGGCATCATGCCCTGATGGTAGATAGACAGCCCAGGCTGTACAACCTTGGCTGCCTATCTGAGTCGCTCTCACAAAGCCGGTCTGTCGGCGGTGCCGTCGAGTGGCGCGCACATCCAGAACCCGTGCGGCAGGGTCGGCTCCTCGAAGGACAGCACCCGCACGCGCCGACCAGCACGGCCGGCGGAAGCGTGGCGAGGTCAGGTGAGAGGACGGGAGCGAAGCGCGGGTCCTGGCGCTGATCGGGATGGGTCAGGTACTGCCCGATGAACCACTCGATCGCCTGCGAGGTCAGACCGTATCCCTCCGCGAATGGGGTGCGCGCCAGTGCGAGTGCGGCGCCGACGGCGAGATCGGTCCCGCGCTGGTACCGGCGACCGCGACTCTGACGGACCGTGAGGCATGGCCAGTCAGCGCGGCCGCGTTGCCCGCACCCACTGGACCGCGTCAACGGCATCGTCGTAGGCGCACGGGAACCTGTGCTCGGGCGCGAGACGGTCGTTTGCTCGCGGCGCCGCGCGGTCGGCACCGGCCAGGGTGCTGGTTGACGTGCGCAGCGAGCGAAGGTTGGGGCGGACCGGCCCGCCTGCGCGTTTCGCGGTGAGCCATCAGCAGGGCAACCAGTGGATCGAGTCGATGGTCGGTCACGGCTGCGGGACCTCCGGCGCACGGGGTCGCGGGGACGCGGACACCTGGGTTCCGAGGAACTGCCGGACCGCGGGGAGGACCGCGAAGTGGTTGTGGCCGGTGCCGGGCACGATGTCGAGGCGTGCGTCGATGCCGTGTTCGCGCCAGTTGGCGCGCAGCGCGTTGATGCGTTCGACGCGGTTGGTTCCCACGGGCACGGGCCGGCGCGCGTCGTCTGGTGCGAGTTCGGCTGCGTCGGTGTCGTTCTCGCCGATGACCAGCTGCACGGGAAGACCGCGCAGAGCTGCCGGGTCGGCGTCGGTCCCGAATTGTTCCTTCATGTCGGCCGTGCCGTGCCACCACGTCGTCGTGGGGTCGAGGAGGGTGACGCGCCCGGGGGCGCCCACCGACAGGGACGCCATGCGGTCGGGATGGAGGTAGGCGAAGCGGTGGGCGAACTGGCCTCCTCCGGAGAAGCCGTGGAGGTGGAATCGGTCGGCGCGCACATGCCAGCGGGCCGCGGTTTCGTCGACCATGTCGAGCAGGGCTTCGTCGGGGCGGAATCCGGCAGGGGAGAGGAGCTTGTAGCTGTCCACGTCGTTCGGCCCGGTGATTCCGGCGGGGAAAAGCGGGGCGAGGACAACGCAGTTGTGGCGGTCGGCGAAGTCGGCGAAGGCGTCACGGAGTGCTTCAGCGCGGCGTCGTGTTCCGTGGACGGTGACCACGAGGGGGAGGGATGGACCGGCGGGGGTGTGGTCGGTGGGGACGTAGAGGCAATAGGAGAAGCGGGGGTCACGGGCGAGGGCGAAGAAGGGTGTGGGGCCGGTCAGGAAGGTGATGCCAGGGTGCCCGGCGGGCAGTTCCCAAGGAGCCAGAGGGCGTTCGGCGGTCACGCGCGGTGCTCCTCGTCCACGTCGCTCACGGCGAGGTCCATCAGGGGGGCGTACTGCTGGCCCGCGTAGCAGTCGCTGTCGCTGAGGTCGCCTTGGACGGTCGGGCGGGGGAGGGAGACCTTCACGGCGAGAGCGAGCGGGTGGTTGACGAGCAGGATGTCGGCGGGGTCGGCGCCGTAGAGGTCGGCGAAGAGCCTCCTATTGAGGAAGCCGCTGGCGACGAGGGCGTCATAGGCGGCCTGGTCGTGGCACATGAAGTCGAAGGTGAGCGTGAAGGGACCGGCGTTCTTGGACCGCACCAGGGAGCAGTAGTCGAGCAGGGTGGTCATGGGTTACAGCTCCTCGGTGGTGGTACGGAACAGTTCCGTGGGACTGACTCCGGTGACGACGTGGTTGAGGGTGAACCGGTAGAGCGGGCCGCGGTCGATCTCGGGCGGGGAGTACGGGTAGGCGAGGGTGGAGACCAGCCCGTCGTATTCCGGTATGGGCAGGTGGCTGCTGGCGTGCGCGACGAAGGTGGCGACCGCGTGGGCCGTTGGCTGGTCGGGTGCCGTCACCGTGATGAGGACGCCGAGTTCACGGGGGTGCAGCGATTCCGGTTCTGCGGTGGCCAGTACGGCCCCGTCGCCGTAGAGGCGGAAGTCGATGTCGACGTCGTCGGGGTCCACGACGCCGCCGAACACGTCGAGGATCTTGTCCGCGAAGTACTTCTTGGCGAAGGGGAGCAGGTCGGGCAGGCGCCGGATGACCACCTGGTCGCGCACTCCTCCGACAATGACGGTCTGGTAGCCGACGAGTTCGGCTCCTTCGAGTTTGTTGCTGTAGCCGTCCGCGGGGACGAAGCGCGCTCCGCGCGCCCGGACGGTGCGTTCGTCGATCGCCTCGTAGGTGGCGTCGCTGGTGTCGAGGGTGCCCGACGGCTCCGCGACGCGATACGGGTCGGCGTTCTCGTACAGCGTGTGGGCGGCGACGGACCGGGGGGTGAGACGGCTGCCTTCGGCGAGCGTGGTGACATCGAAGTGGTCGTCCCGCAGGTGCACGAGCAGGCCGTTGGCGGACGGGGGTATGGCGCAGGCGGCGCCGCATTCGATGGTCTTGGCCATGTGCCAGGTCAGGCCGGGGTCGGCGCCGAGCATGTGGGGGAGTGCTGCGAAGAGCGCGGTGTCGCTTGCGCGTCCGGCCAGGATGATGTCGCAGCCGGCGTCCAGGGCCGCCTGGATGGGTTCGACACCCATCATGGCGACTGTGTGACTGCGGGCGAACACTTCCCGGTCGATCTCGGGGGCGTGCTGCAGCGGCTGGAGGCGGCCGGCGTCGTAGAGGTGCTGGAGACGTTCGGTCGGCTGGTCGGAGTAGATCAGAGCCAGTTTGAAGTGCAGGTTCTCCACCGCGGCGATGCCGCGTACGAGGGCGGCGACGCGGTCGACTCCGGTGTCCCGGCCGCTGGTGCCGCAGGATCCGATGATCAGCGGTACGCGCAGTTCGTCGCGCGCGGTGAGCAGAAGGCGCAGGTCGCGGCTGACGGCCTGGTCGGAGAGTTTGGGGTTTCCCGAACCGAGCGCGGCCGGTCCGGAGTCGGTCGATCCGGCGTCACACGCGATGACGTGCGGGCGGGCCGCGACGCCGCGTTGGAACGCGGCGGCGTCGAAGCCGGCGCCGAGTGCTCCGGTGGGAGCGAGGATGCGCAACTCCATGGGGTTCTCTGTCTTTCCTGATGAGGGGGTATGGGGCGACGGGTCAGGGCGAGGGGGGAGTGATACGGCGAGCCAGGCGGGTGAACACGGCGAAGGTGATCGTGGCGAACACCGCGCCGTTCAGGAGCATGAAGCGCCATCCGGTCGCGTCGACGGTGAGGCCGAGCAGGGCTGGGCCGAGTGCCGCACCGGTGGACGAGGCGACGGTGTACAGACCGGTGTAGGTGCCCAGGACGTGTCTGCTGGGAGCGAGGTTCCACAACGCGACAAGCGCGTTGACGGCGAAGGCCGCGTAGCCCACGGAGGCGATCACCATGGAGATGACCGTGCCGGGAACCGTGGGGACGGAGAAGCCGATGAGCAGGCCGACGATGAACACGCCGACGCCGTAGCGCATGGCGCGCGCCTGGCCCAGCCGGGACGAGGCGTAGGCGAGCGGGACGACGCAGACCAGGAAGGCGACGGCGCCGGGTAGCGCGAGCCCACCCGCCGAGCCGCGGGACAGGCCCAGTGCCTCGGTGCCGTACGGGGTCATGAGCGAGCGCAGAGCGGACCACATACCGGCGAAGCAGAAGGTGCCGAGCATGAGCAGGGTCCGGGCGCGGGACGGATCGCGGACCATGTCCTTGATGACCGCCCAGGGTGAGGCGAAGTCGGCGGATGGTGGTTCCGCGGCGGGGTGCGTCTCGGGGGCGGAAGGCTCACCGGCGTGCGACAGCGTGGCGGCGTGGTGTCGGCGGCCCAGGAAGAACCAGGACGTGGTGAGCAACAGCAGCATGAGCGCGGGCGGGATGGCGAACGCCAGGGTGCTGCTGCGGTCGATGACGAGCAGGCTGATCAGCGATGAGACGACGATCGTGAGACTGACCCCGGCCTTCACGAAGCCCTGGGCCTTGCCCCGGTGGGAGGGGGCGACGTAGTCGGAGACCAGGGTCTCCGTGATGCCCTTGAACGCGTTGGCCATGGCCGCGAAGCCGACGACGCAGAGCATGAGCAGCGGAAGGCTGTGCGTCCAGGGGATCAGGGCGAAGGGCACCGAGGCCAGGGCGGCCCCGGTCAGGATGATCGCCCAACGGCCCTTGCCGTCGCGAGCGCGACGGTCGGACAGGAATCCCATCCAGGGCTGGATCAGGACCCCGAGGACGTTGTCCACACCCATGATCAGCCCGACGAGGCCGGCGGAGGCGATGTACTGCCGCAGCTCGGAGGGGACTTGTGCGTCGTAGAAGTTCCACACCGATTCCTGGGCGAAGACGGCCAGGGTCACCCACAGGACGGTGCCGGCGCTCATTCGCCGCGGGGCGGTGGACCTTCCGTCGGAGCGCTCTTCCACGGGCGCGGAGATGTCCTCGAGCGGCTCGGGCTGAGGTGCGATGTTGGGCATGGAGGCTCCTTTGCCATATGCCATAGCACGTACGTTGTGGGCGTGGGGAGCAGGGCTCACCGCCCCCGAGAGCTATTTGCTATAGCTTCTTGGAGAAGAGCGAGCGAGTGACCCCTTCAGGCGGCTTTCAGTGCGAGAAACGCGCCGTGAGCAGGGAGGAGCTGGATGACTGGCTGTGCGCGTTCATCAGCTCCTCCGCCCGCCTGCCGTCTCCGGCGGCGATGGCGTCGTAGATGGCACGGTGCTGGTGATAGCGCGCATCCACGGCGCTGCGCCGTTCGTCGCTGAGCTCGGACAGGACGCTGTTGCGTCGTTCGTCCGCGCCGAAGGCGTCGACCATGTGCAGCATCTGCAGCAAGGTCGCGTTCCCGCTGGCCTGGTCCACCAGCTCATGGAACTGTCGCATGCAGTGCAGGATCTCCTCGATCAGCTTCCGCTCGTCGGCACTGCCGGGGCTGAGCCCGACTGTCTGGCTGCACAGGCGGTCGGCCTTGTCGAGGACGGTACGCATCTGCCGTCTCTGTGCCGCGGTTGACTTCTCCGCGGCCAGCCGCGCGGCCAGCGCACGGAGTGAGTCGCCGATCATGGAGAACTCCCGCAGTTCGTCCTCCGCGTACTTCGCGATGCGCACGGAGCGCGGTCCGGTCCTTTCCACCAGCCGGTCCTGCTCCAGGCGGCGCAACGCCTCGCGTACCGGTGTCGCGCTGATGTCGAGAGACTCGGCCAGCCCCCGCTCGGTCACCTTCTGACCCCGCTCGAGGACGCCCGAAACGATCGCCTCACGGATCGCCGAGTACGCCTGGTCACCCAAGGTCGCGGAAACCGTGAGCTGCGGAAGCTGTCCCATGGCAAGTACGGTATTTGCTACAGCAGAATTGTCAACCGGTTGCGGGCGGACGAATTCCTGAGGCACCCGTCAAGAAACGCTCAGGCTGATTGCGGGCCGACCGTCAAGTGCGGTGTGAATGATGTGTCGGGTCATCCCGGTCCGTGGGGCAGAAGAAGGACCCGTGAACCAAGCAATTGTCGCGGGCGGGCCGTCCCTTGTGCGGGCCGCCCTCACCAAGGTGATCGATTCGAGTAGTTCCATGAGGGTGGCTGGCGCCGCCGTGCACAGCGACGACCTCAGAGACCTGCTCCATGGCGGCGTCGATGCGGACCTCGTCCTGCTCGACCGCTCCATCCAGGTGGATGAGCCGGACGACTTCACCGCTCTGATCAGCGAGACGTGTGCCGTGGCCCGGACCGTTGTCTTCGGCGCTTGCAGTGCTCAGGAGGTCGACGCCCAGGTGCGCGCCGGCGCCACGGGCATTCTCACCGTCGACGTCAGCGCGTCACAGCTGATCGCGGCCCTGGAAACCGTAAGCCGGGGTGGGCTCGTCGTGGCCCTGGGCACGGCTCCGGCTGTGAACACGGGCACGGGTGATGCCCGAACTCACCCGCAATCTCTCCCTCCGAGAACGCGAGATCCTCACCATGCTGTCGCGCGGTCAGGACAGCGCCTCCATCGCCCGCGACCTGGACCTCAGTCCGCTCACCGTGAAGACCCACATCACGCACATGCTCAGCAAGCTCGGACTCCGCCGGCGCGGGCACCTGATCGCCTTCGCCTATGAGAGCGGGCTCATCGTGCCCGGCATGACCCACACGAGTTTCATCGCGAACCGGCTGCAAGCGGCCTCGTAAGGGGATCGACGGCACAGAGGTGAGGAGGGCCGGCAGGTCACACCAGATGAGTCCGGTACAGCTCTCGCACAGGCCCTACGCCTCGCGTGTGCCCTGGTACATCTCGTCGATGAGGTTCTGGTATGCGCGTTGGACCACCGACCGCTTCAGCTTCAGGCTCGGGGTGATCTCGCCACGGTCCACATCCAGGCCGCGGGGCAGCAGCCGGAACTTCTTGATGGTCTGCCACCGCTGAAGCCCGGCCTTGAGTTGCCGCACGTACCCGTCGATCAGCTCGACCGTGGCGGGCGCCGCGACGACCTCCTCGTACGACTTCTCCTCCAGGCCGTTCTCCCGGGCCCACTGGAGGATCGACGGCTCGTCGAGTGCGATCACGGCGGTGCAGACGTTCCGGTCGGCGCCGTGGACGAGGATGTTGGAGACGTACGGGCAGACCGCCTTGAACTGCCCCTCGACCTCGGCGGGGGCTATGTACTTGCCGCCGGACGTCTTGATGAGGTCCTTCTTGCGGTCGGTGATGCGCAGATAGCCGTCGTTCGAGAGTTCGCCGATGTCGCCGGTGTGGAACCAGCCGTCGGGCTCCAGGACCTCGGCGGTCCTCTCGGGAAGCTTGTGGTAGCCCTGCATGATGCCGGGGCCGCGCAAAAGGATCTCGCCGTCGTCGGCGATACGGACCTCGGTGCCGGGCAGCGGCTTGCCGACCGTGCCGGTGCGGTAGGCGTCGTCGGGGTTGACGAAGGCGGCGGCGGAGGACTCGGTGAGGCCGTAGCCCTCCAGGATGCGGACGCCCGCGCCGGCGAAGAAGTAGCCGATCTCCGGGGCGAGGGACGCCGAACCCGAGACGCAGATACGCAGCTGCCCTCCCAGGGCCTCGCGGAGCTTGGCGTAGACGAGCCGGTCGGCGACCGCGTGCTTGACAGGCCTGTGGCGGCGGTGGCCTTGGCCATGTACGACCAGTTGTCGAGCGGGAGCCGGACGCCCTTGGGGCGGCCGGTGGTGCCGGAGGTGTAGATGAGGGTGGCGAGCTGGTCCTTGGTGATGGCGGAGACCCGATCCTTGATCAGTTCCGGGTCCTTCTCCAGGCGCGCCCTGCCCCGGGCTTCCAGTTCGGCCAGACCGAGGACCCACTCCTCACCGGTTGTGGTGGCGGTCGGATCGATGACCACGACATGGCTCAGTTCGGGCAGCTCGGCGCGCTTTTCGACCGCCTTGGCCAACTGCTCGGCGCTCTCCGCGATGAGCACCCGGCTGCCGGAGTCCGACAGGATGTACGCCGACTCGTCGGCGTTGGTCTGCGGGTAGACGGTGGTGGTCGCCGCGCCCGCGCACATGATGCCGAGGTCGGCGAGGATCCACTCGATCCGGGTCGAGGACGCCAGCGCCACCCGTTCCTCGGGCCGCACGCCCAACTCGATCAGGCCGTCCGCGATGTTGTACACCCGCTCGGCGGCCTGCGCCCAGCTGAGCGACTTCCAGTCGGCCGGGCCCCCGGCGGAGGACGGTGGTGCCGGGTAGCGGTAGGCCTCGGCGTCCGGTGTGGCCGCCACGCGCTCAAGGAAGAGTCCCGCGACGGAAGGTGGACGATTCCCAACGGGTGTCTGTGTGTCGTGCACGACATCCTCCGGATATCGGTAGGGCTGCGGTCGGTGTGGTCAGACCGCGGCACACATCGGTTGTGGTGCGGTGCTGCGGTGGTGCAGTCGCGCACAGGGCATGTGCTGACCGGGGGATGGCGGGCGTGGGAGCCCCGGCAGGTGCGGGTCAGCCGGTCAGGTGCCGTGCGTGAGTCATCACGGCCGATGGCCGCGCGGGAGCCGGATGGTGACGGTGGTTCCGACTCCCAGGTCCGAGTACACGGCCACCTGTCCGTGGTGGGCGTGGACGATGGCCTCCACGATGGCCAGGCCGAGACCGGAACCTCCGTAGGCGCGGCTCCGGCTGGCCTCGGCGCGCCAGAACCGTTCGAAGACGCGGGGCAGGTCCTCGGGGGAGATTCCAGGACCGTTGTCGATGACACTCAGCTCTACGGTGTCTCGGCTGAGGGTGACCTCGACGCGCACGGAGGTCTGAGCCGGGGTGTGCTGGACGGCGTTGCCGACGAGATTGCGCAGGGCCTGTTGGAGACGGGCGGCATCCCCGATGACGGGTGCGGGCAGGGCGGGTGCCATGGCGATGTCGCGTTGGGGGTAGATGATCTGGGCGTCCTCGATGACGCCGGCGGCCAGGACGGTGAGGTCCACGTCGTCCTGCTCGACGGGTCGGCCGGCGTCCAGGCGGGCGAGCAGCGCGAGATCCTCCACGAGCAGGCGCATCCGCCCCACTTCGTTCTCGATGTGCTCGAGTGCGGTCTCCAGGCCAGGTCCGGACAGGCCTCCTTGGCGGTGCAGATCGAGCCATCCGGAGATGGTGGACAAAGGGGTGCGCAGTTCGTGGGAGGTGTCGGCGGCCAGCGAGCGCACGGTCGCCTCCGCGCGGGCCTGGGCGTCGAACGCCCGGTTGACCGCCTTGGCCAGCAGGTCGGCTTCGCTGCCGTTGCGATGGGTGGGCAGCCGCTCGGTCAGGGAGCCCGCGGCGATGGCGTCGGCGCTGCGGGCCATGCGGGCGAGCGGGCGCATACCTAGGCGCAGAACGATGACGGACAGCCCCAGCAGCACCAGCAACGCGCCGCCGATCAAAGCCAGTTGCCGTCCGATGAGGGCGTCGGTGGTGGCGTCGTCGACGGAGGTGTCGATGGTGAGGATGACAGTCGCCGGTGTCACGGTGCCTTCGGCGGGCCCGCGGTCGATGACCAGGCCGGGACTGGGGATGCGTACGGCGCTGAGGTCGCCCCCCTCCAAGGTGACGACGCTTCCCGTGGGTGCCGTCACGCTGAGCGCGGCCAGCTCGTCCGCGGCCCGGGATGCGGAACCGGTACTCAGCAGGACCCTGTTGCCCTCGTCGACGGCCACCGTGCCCAGGGGCGAGCCGAGCAGGGCGCCGAGCTGGTCGGCGTTGGCGGTTTGCGGTCCCTGACCGATGACCTGTGTCAAACGCTGGGCGTTGGCCTTGAGGGTGTCCTGGTTTCGCTTGTCCAGGAAGTCATCCAGGAGAAGGGCGCTGATGACGGCGCTGACCACCAGGCCGACGACCAGGAGCACGGCGAGCCCCGCGAGCAGACGCAGGCGGACGCTGGAGAAGGCCCAGAGAAGACGGCCGCGGAGTGTCACGAGTCGTCCTGCTCTCGGAGGGTGTAGCCGACGCCGCGCACGGTGCGCAGCAGCGGCGTACGGCCATGGTCGATCTTGCGTCGGAGGTTGGAGATGAAGCGTTCGACGACGACGGAGTCCCCGCCGAAGCTGTACTGCCACACGGCCTCGAGGATCTGGGCGCGGGAGAGGACCTGCCCCTGGTGACTCAGCAGGTAGTGCAGCAGACGGTATTCGGTGGGGGAGAGGTCGATGAGTTGGCCTGCTCGGCGGACTTCGTGGCGGGGGTCGTCGAGGGTGAGGTCGCCACACCGCAGGCGTGTCTCCTCGGCGGCGGGAGTTCCGCTGCGAGCACGGCGCAACAATGCCTGCAAGCGGGCGCCGACTTCGACGACGCTGAAGGGTTTGGTGACGTAGTCGTCGCCGCCCAGGCGCAGTCCTCGTACCCGGTCCTCGACGGCGTCGCGGGCGGTGAGGAACAGGACGGGTACGTCGATGGCGCGGGCGCGCAGCAGTTGGAGGATCTCGAAGCCGTCGGCGCCGGGGAGCATCACGTCGAGCACGATGACGTTCGGGGGGCGGCGGGCGACCTGGTCGAGGGCTTCGGTCAGGTCGCCCGCCACGTCGACTTCGAATCCGGCGAACTGGAGTGCCGAGATCAGCAGGCGCCTGATGCCGGGGTCGTCGTCGATGACGAGGACGCGGTCGGCGGTGCCCGGCGTGTTGACGGCGTTCATGTGTGCTCCTGGTGGCGGCATCGGCTGACCGATGTCTGCCGTTGCCGCCGGTGCGGCGAACTCGGTGGTTCCGGTGTCGGCTCTGCTGATCATCGCGTTGTCACAGGTTTACTGGGGTGGATTCCTTGACGGGGGCGTGGGGGGCCGCCGGCTGGGGAGCGTGGAAGTTCTCGCCCTCGACGTCGAGTTGGGGCAGTACGCGGTCCAGACGTCGCGGGAGCCACCAGGCCCGGTCACCGAGGAGCGCCAGGATCGCCGGCACGAGGGTCATACGGACCAGGAAGGCGTCGACCATGACTCCGAAGGCCAGGGCGAAGGCGATCGGCATGATGTCGGCGTCGCGGGCGAACAGAAAACTGACGAACACCGAGACCATGATGAGCGCGGCAGAAGTTACCACGCGGGCGGCGTTGCGGGCTCCGTTGAGGATGGCGGTGCGGGCGTCGCCGTGGCGGTTGTAGTCCTCCCGCATGGCGGAGACGAGGAACACTTCGTAGTCCATGGCCAGTCCGAAGAGTACGGACATCACGATGATGGGCACGAAGCTGGCCACCGGGCCCTGGCTGGGCACGCCCAGCCAGGGCCCGGTGGCCAGCCATCCCCACTGGAAGACCGCGACGGTGGCTCCGAAGGCGGCACCCACGGACAGCAGGAACCCGATGGTGGCCTTGATGGGGATGGCGATCGACCGGAACGCGATCATCAGCAGGAGCAGGGAGAGGCCGACGACGACGATCACGAAGGGCACGAGTGCGCCGCTGAGCTTGTCGGAGACGTCGATGCTGACCGCGGTCATACCGGTGACGGCGACGTACGAGCCACTGGACTGTGCCAGTGGCTGCATCTGGGTGCGCAGCCGGGATACGAGGTCGCTGGTCTCCTCGGACCGCGGGCCGGTCTCGGGGATGATCTGGATCCGTGCCGCCGTCTCGTCCTCGGCCATGTCGACACCGCTGACGTCCGCGATGCCGTCGACCCCGCGCAACTCGTCCTCGACAGCGGTGGCCGTGGAGGTGACGGCGGCCGCGTCGTCCTTCTCGACGAGCACGACGAGGGGGCCGTTGGCGCCGGGACCGAAGGCATCACTGATCACGTCGTAGGCCTGGCGGCTGGAGTTGCTCGTGGCGGCGGAACCCTCGTCGGTGAGCGCCAGCTTCAGTTCCATGCCGGGAATGGCCAGGGCGATGAGCGCGGCGGTGCCCAGGATCAGGTTGCGTACGGGATGGCGCAGGACGCTCTCGGTCCAGCGCACGCCCATGGTGGCCGTCGGGCCGCTGTGCGCTGCCTGCCGCGCCCGGCGCTTACGGCTCATGGGCAGGAACCGGCGGCGTCGGGTGGCGGACCGGGGTGCCTTGGGCGTGAGCCTGTGACCGACCATTCCCATCAGCGCGGGCAGCAAAGTCACCGCCGTGATGACGGAGACCGCGACCGCTCCGGCGGACGCCAGGCCCATGGAGGTCAGCATCGGCACACCGGCCACGGACAGACCGGACAGCGCGATGAGGACCGTGGCTCCGGCGAAGATCACGGCGCTGCCCGCGGTGGCGGTGGCCGTGGCGACGGACTCCCGGACCGGCATTCCGGTGCCGAGCTGGGCGCGGTGCCGGGAGACGATGAACAGGGCGTAGTCGATACCGACGGCGAGACCCAGCATGATCGCCAGGGTGGGCGCGTTGTCGGAGACGTCGAAGGTCGTGGCCAGACCGATCATCGCGGCCATCGTGCCGAAGATCCCGAGAACGGCGGTGAGCAGCGGCAGACCCGCCGCGAGCAGCGACCCGAACGTGATCACCAGGATGACCAGGGCCACACCCAGTCCGACCAGCTCACTGGGCCCCACGGGCGGATGCGAGGTCTCGTAGGGCTCACCGCCGTAGATGGTCCTCAGGCCGGCCTGCTGGGCCTCGTCCCCCGCGGCCTTCACCGCGTCCAACGTGCCTTGCGGCACGTCGTCGGCCTCCTTGGTGGTGAAGGTGACCTCAGCCACCGCGGTGCGTCCGTCCTCGGAGACGGTGCCGCTCTCGGACGGGTCACTGACCTCACTCACCCCGGGGACCCGGCCCACAGCCTCCAGCGGCGTACGCAGATCCGCCTCGGTCACCTTGCGGCCGGCCGGCGCCTGGAACACGATCTGCGCCGACTGGACGTCCGGCTCGGGGAAGTGCCGTTCCATCGTGGTCAGGGCGGTCTGGGCCGGTGAGCCGGGAATGGAGCTGCTGTCCGTGAAGGAGCCGGCGAAGGAGAGCCCGAGACCGACCACCGCACCGAGGGTGAGGAGCCACCCGATCAACATCCTTCGCCACCGCCGAGCACCCCACGCGCCCAGCCGGTACAAGAGCGTAGCCATCAATGATTCCCTCACTGCTAGGAAGACGACCCGCCACATCCTTCTGAGTGGACTTGACGACCGCCTCACGGGGAACCTGAGGGTTTTTTGACGGTTCGACTCCGGCACCGTCAGGTACGCTCGACAGGCCCTAGCCGACGCCCCGCCCGGCTCCGGACCGGTCCTTCGCGTGCCCCAGCCGTAGCGGGAGCCGCGCGGCGAGGTAGTCGATGAGCGCGCTGACACGTCGCGGGACATGCCCGTCCTCCTCGAGGAGGGCGTAGATGTCGGCGGCCGGTGTCGACAGGTGCGGCAGGACCCGGACGAGTTCGCCACGGTCCAGATGCGGCCTGACGTGCCACTCCGAGCGCATGATCACGCCTCGGCCCTCCAGCGCCCAGCCGGTCACCACGTCGCCGTCATTGCTGGACAGGCTGCCGTGCACCCGCACATGCCGGGGACGGTCCGCGTCCCCGAAGCGCCACAGCGCGAAATCGCTCTCGTTCTCCCGCAGCACGATGCAGTTGTGGTGGGCCAGATCCTCGACGCCGGCCGGGGTGCCGTGCTCGGCGAGGTAGGACGGTGCCGCGCAGGGCACGCGCCGGTTCTTGGCCAGCCGCCGCATGCGCAGCGAGGAGTCGGGCGGTATGCCGACGTGGACGGCCACGTCGAACTCACGCTGGTGGGGCCGTAGCGGAAGCGCGGATGTCTGCAACCGGACGTGCAGCTCCGGATGGGCCGCGGCGAACTCGCCGAGCAGCGGCGCGATGTGGGCGCGGCCGAGACCGAGCGTGGCCTCGACGACCAGGGATCCGCGCACCCCCGCGGCCGTGTCGGTGATCGTGTCCTCCAGCTCTCGTACCTGGTCGAGGATCGCCTCCACACGCGCCGCGTACAACTCACCCTCCGAAGTCAGCACGAGTCGGCGGGCGCCGCGCTGGACGAGCCGGACGTCCAGACGGCGCTCCAGCGCGCTGAGGCGTTTGCTGACGACGGGCAGTGAGCAACCGAGTTCTCGCGAGGCGGCCGTCAGCGTCTCGCTCGACGCGACCACATGGAAGAACTGAAGGTCGTCCACGGCTGAACGGCTTTTGGACCAGGGGCGACCAGAACGCCGGGGGCTTTCCACGGGGGAAAACGTACCTTGCCAGTTACGGCCTTGTAACGGGTGTCGTCGCTGGCCAAGGTGGACCCAGTCGCGCCGTGGGCCGGAACGCCTCCTCTCCTGGAGAGCGTGTTCACCGCCGGACGAGCGCATCGATCACCTGGACTGGGGAGTGGATTCGTGCCGCAGAGCTATCGCATCGCAGCGATTCCGGGCGACGGGATCGGCCGCGAGGTCGTCCCGGAGGGCCTGAGGTGCCTGCGGGCCGCTGCCGAGGTGCACGGTTTCGAACTCGACGTCACCGAGTTCGACTTCGCCAGCGCCGACTACTGGCTGCAACACGGCACGATGCTGCCCGAGAACTGGCGGGACGTGCTCGGTGCGTTCGACGCGATCTTCTTCGGCGCGGTCGGATGGCCGGACGTGGTCCCGGACCATGTGTCGCTGTGGGGCAGCCTGCTCCAGCTGCGGCGGGGCTTCGACCAGTACGTCAATCTGCGTCCCGTCCGGCTGCTGCGCGGCGTACGCAGTCCGCTGCGTGACCACCAGCCGGGCGACATCGACTTCTACGTGGTGCGGGAGAACACCGAGGGCGAGTACTCCAGCATCGGCGGCCGGATCTTCGAGGGCACCGATCGCGAGACGGTGGTCCAGGAGACGGTCATGACACGCACCGGCGTCGACCGTGTCCTGCGCTATGCCTTCGAACTTGCCTCGTCCCGTCCGAGCAGGCACCTGACCTGGGCGACGAAGAGCAACGGGATCTCGATCTCCATGCCCTACTGGGACGAGCGCGCGACCGCGATGGCCGCCCGGTTCCCGGACGTGACCGCCGACAAGGACCACATCGACATCCTGACCGCGAAGTTCGTCCTCCAGCCCGACCGGTATGACGTGGTCGTCGCCAGCAACCTGTTCGGCGACATCCTCTCGGACCTCGGCCCGGCCTGCACCGGCACGATCGGCATCGCCCCCAGCGCCAACATCAACCCCGATCGCTCCTTCCCCAGCCTCTTCGAGCCGGTGCACGGATCGGCGCCGGACATCGCCGGTCTCGGTGTCGCCAACCCCGTCGGCCAGATCTGGAGCGGCGCCATGATGCTCACCCACCTCGGCGAGCACGAGGCGGCCGCGCACGTCGTGGCCGCGATCGAGGGCGTCCTGGACGAGGAGCCCGGTGTGGTCACCCCCGACCTCGGCGGCACGGGGACCACGGCGGGGCTGGGGAAGGCCATCGCCGACCGGATCACCGCGAGTTCACGCGTCGGCCGCAGCGGCACAGCGGCAGATGACCCGGCCGCCGGCGCGGTCGAAGAGGAGATCGCGGCGTCATGATCAGACCTGTCTGCGACCCGGTCGGTCTCGAGGTGCGCTGGGACCGGCTCGCCGCCGCCACCGACGAGGCGGCCTCCACGATGCTGCGCACGGCCTTCTCCACGATCATCCGTGAGTCGAACGACTACACCGTCGTCCTGATGGACCGCGCGGGCCGCACGATGGCCGAGTCACGGGCGGGCATCCCCGCCTTCGCCGCCCTGATGAGTTCGCTGACCGCGCTGGTCCTCGAACGGTTCCCGGCGGGCGAGTGGCAGGACGGCGACAGCGTCATCACGAACGACCCGTGGATCGCCACCGGGCACCTGCCCGACATCGCCATGATCTCCCCGGTCTTCCACCGAGGACGGCTCGTCGCGTTCTCGGGCACCGTGGCGCACTCACCGGACATCGGCGGCACACCCTCGATGAGCGCGACCGAGCTGATCTCCGAGGGCATCCTGATTCCTCCGCTGCGCCTGTTCCGGGCCGGACGGGTCGAGCAGGGGGTCAAGGACCTGCTGTTGGCGAACGTACGACTGGCGGACCAGGTGTGGGGCGACCTGGAGGCGCAGGCCGCGGCGCACGCCGTGTGCTGCCGGCGCGCCCAGGAATTCCTCACCGATTTCCGTGAGCCGGACTTCGAGGCGTTCGCGGCCCAGGTCCACGCGGTGACCGACGCCGCGATGCGGGCGGGCGTCCGCGACCTGCCCGACGGCGTCTACCGCGCCGCCCTGGACGCGGACGGCGTCGACGGCCACCCCACGCACATCGAGTGCGCGGTGACCGTGCGCGGCGAGGAGGTCGGGATCGACTACACCGGCAGCTCCCCCCAAGTCCCCTTCGCGACGAACTCGACGCTGAACTACACCCGCGCCTACTCCATGTATCCGCTGAAGATCCTGCTGGACCCGGCCACGCGGACCAACTGGGGTTCCTACCGGTCCATCCAGGTCACCGCGCCGGAGGGCACGATCGTCAACCCGAGGTTTCCCGCGCCCGTGGTGGCACGGCACCTCACCGGCCACCTCCTGTCCTGCGCGGTGTACCAGGCACTGGCCCCGGTGCTGCCGGACCGTGTCATCGCCGACAGCGGCGGCGCCCCCGCCCTGCGGGTCCGCTTCGCGGGCGTCGACGACTCCGGCCGGCCTTTCAGCCTCATGCTCTTCGCCAACGCGGGCATGGGCGCGGCCAAGGAGTCGGACGGGCTGTCCACCACGGCCTTCCCGACCAACTCGGGCGGCGGCAGCATCGAGGCCCTGGAGGCCGCGTCACCGCTGCACTTCCTCCGCAAGGAGCTGCGAGCCGGATCGGGCGGACGGGGCCGACGCCGCGGAGGGCTGGGCCAGACCATCGAGGTCCGCAACCCGACGAGCCGACCGGTGCAGATGGTGCTGCTCGGAGACCGCGAGCGGCATCCTGCGCTCGGCCTGGCGGGCGGTGAACCGGGTGCCACCGCACAGGTCGTCCTGGACTCCGGCGAACGCGTCCCGCTGAAGTCGATCTCACAGCTGGCCCCCGGCGCCTCGGTGGTCATCTCCTTCGCGGGCGGCGGCGGGTTCGGCCCGGCCGAGGAGCGCGAGCCCGAACTCCTGATCGCCGACGCGATCGCCGCCTACACCGTCCCAGCCCGTCAGCAGGACCCGCTCACAGCCCGGACGGCGGGCGGGAGCGCACGTGAGGAGGTGGTCCGATGAGCCGCACGGTCCGGATCGGCGTCGATGTCGGCGGAACGTTCACCGATCTGCTGCTGCACGACCCCCGCCGGGGACTGGCCTGGCCCGGCAAGCTGCCCATCACGCCCCACGCTCCCAACGAGGCCATCACCGCGGGGATCGCCCGCCTGCTGGAGGAGACGTCCACGGCCCCCGGCGACGTCGCGGGCATCGTGCACGGCACCACGCTGGTGACGAACACCCTGCTGGAACGCACCGGAGCGGTCGTCGGCCTGCTGACCACCAGCGGGTTCAGCGACTCCCTCGAAATGGGACGGGAGACGAGGTTCGACACCACCGACCTGCTCGCCCGACCGGCCCAGCCGCTGGTACCGCGCCACCTGCGCCGCGGGATACCCGGGAGGATCGCCGCGGACGGCCGTGAACTCGAACCGCTCGACGACCGCGCCATCCTCACGGCTGTGCGGGACCTGGCGGAGCAGGGCATCGAGGCCCTGGCCGTGGCGCTGATGCACTCCTACCGCAACGCCGGGCACGAGCACCGCGTCCGGGACCTGGTCGCACGGACCCACCCCGACCTCCCCGTCACGATCTCCAGCGCTGTGGCTCCGGTCATCGGCGAGTACGAGCGGGCCGGCACCGCCTGCCTGAACGCGTACGTGCAGCCCCTGATGTCGCGCTATCTCGACGACCTGCGGGACAACCTGACCGCCATGGGGATCGACGTGCCCCTGCGCATCATGCTCTCCGGCGGCGGCGTCACCACCCTGGACGACGCCAAGCTGTTCCCCGTACGGCTGCTCGAGTCGGGACCCGCGGCCGGTGCCATCGCCGCGGCCACCGTCGCCAGGGCGCTGGGGGAGGAGGACGTCGTCTCCTTCGACATGGGCGGCACGACGGCGAAGATCGCCGTCGTCCAGGGGGGCAGGCCCCGGCTCAAGCACGACTTCGAGGCAGGGCGGGTCGACAAGTTCAAGCCCGGCTCGGGGCTGCCGGTGCGCCTGACCGTCGTCGACATGATCGAGATCGGTTCGGGAGGCGGCTCGATCGCGGCACCCGACGCACTCGGGTTGCTCAAGGTGGGACCGCGCAGCGCCGGTTCGGTGCCCGGCCCCGTCGCCTACGGGCGTGGGGGCGAGCGGCCCACCGTGACGGACGCAGACCTGGTGCTCGGCCATCTCGACGCGGAGAACTTCCTCGGCGGCGAGATGAGGCTGCGGACCCGCGAGGCCCACAAGGCGCTGACGCGTGAGGTGGCAGGCCCTCTGGGACTCGACACCACCGACGCCGCCGCCGGGATCGTCGAGGTCGTCACCGCAAGCATGGCCGCCGCCGCCCGCATGCACCTGTCCGAGCAGGGAAAGGACCCCGCCGACTTCGCGCTGCTGGCCTTCGGCGGAGCCGGGCCCGCCCATGCCTACGGACTGGCGAAGGCGCTGAAGATCTCCCGAGTGATCGTGCCGATGCGCGCCGGAGTCATGTCCGCCTGCGGACTCCTGTCCGCCGCTCCGACGGTCGACGAGGTCCGCAGCCTGCCGTCGCCTCTCGCCGATGTCGACTGGGACCAGGTCGCCGCGCTGTACGACGAGATGACGACCCGCGCCACCGAAACACTCCAGCCGTCAGATCCGGAACTGGTCCATGTCCGCCGCTCGGTCGACATGCGGTACCTCGGCCAGGGCTTCGAGATCGAGGTCGGCGTGCCCGAGCAGGACCTCGGCCCGGCCGGTCTCGGGCGCATCCGGACCGCCTTCGAGGCCACGTACCGCTCCATGTTCGGTCGTTCCCTCGACGGGGCCGCTGAGGTCGTGAACTGGCGGCTCTCGATGCAGTTGCCCGGTCATGAGATGTCAACGGAGGGCGGCCATGCGCGAGGACGTGACGCGAGCCGCGGTGTCCGGCCGGTCTACTTCCCCGGCCACGGGCTGCTTGAGGCCACTGTCTGGAACCGCTGTGCACTCACGCCAGGAACCGAACTGGAAGGTCCGGCGATCTTCGAAGAACGCGAATCCTCCTGCTCCTTCGGGCCGGACTGCCGGATCCGGATCACCGACGACCTGACCCTCGTGGCCGAGGTGACGCGAAGGGACGATCCCTCATGACGACGACGTCAGTAGGGCGGCGCACACGGACCCGACGCATCACGTTCCTTGTCGCTCTCGCGGTCTTCGCGCAGGAGTCGACCTGGAACTTCTACGAATCTCAGGTTCCGCCGCTCCTGCGGGAGCACCTCGCCAGCACGGCCGTCGTGGGCCTGCTGATGGGCATGGACAACCTGCTGGGCATCTTCATCCAGCCGTGGATCGGCAACCGGTCCGACCGGACGAGGACCTCCTGGGGACGACGGATGCCGTACCTGGTGGTCGGGATGCCGATCGCCGCCGCGCTGTTCATCCTCATCCCGCACAGCGCGGCGTCCCTGCCGCTCCTGATCGCGGTGATGTTCTCCTACGCGCTCGTCGCCAACACCTTCAAGCCGATCGCCGAGGCGCTCGTACCGGACTTCATCGCACCCGAGCGACGCAGCCGGGCCAACGCCGCGGTCAAGATCGCCTCCAGCATCACGGCCATCGTCGCCGCGCTCATCAGCATCTTCCTGATCGACAACCACCAGAATCTCGCGTTCGCGATCCCCGCGATCATCATGCTGATCTCGATCGGGGTGCTCGCGGCCACCGTGCGCGACAGCCGGTCCCCGGCCTACCGGTCAGCGGTGGCCGAGAGCGATGAGACGCACAGCGCCGAGCGCCCCGAGCCACGGGTCCGGGACAGCTTCGTCGAGATCCTCAAGGACAGCGACCGCAGTCGGCTCCTGCTCCTGGTCGCGATCCTCCTCTTCGGCAGTGCGTGGGCCGCGTCCCGGTCGCTGATCACGCCGTACGGGATGGAAGCCCTCGACATGTCGAAGGGGGCCGCCGGCGGTCTCACCCTGCCCAGCGGTATCGCGTTCATCCTCGCGGCCTACCCGGCGGCCGTGCTCGCCGAGCGCTACGGACGGCTCAGGGTCATGGCCGTGGGCATGTCGGTCTTCGCCGGTGCCATGGTGCTGGGGACGCTCATCCAGACCCCGATGGGGGCCACGGTGGCCCTGTGCCTCGCGGCGGCCGGCGCCACCTGCTTCCTGGTCAACGCGGTGGTCGTCCTGTGGAACCTCGCACCCTCGGCGCGGGTCTTCGGGACCTACGCCGGTCTGTACACCGTCGGCTGGGCCGGCGGCGGCTTTCTGGGCCCGGCGGTGGTCGGCGGGATGGTCGACATCACCGGCTGGCCCCTGATGCTCACCGACATCGCCATAGTCGCCACGCTGTCGATCATCGTCGTGGTCAGGATCAGCGTGCTACAGCGGCGCACCGCCCTGACGCTCGCCAAGTGACCAGCCCATCCCCGCAGCCCGGCGCGAGCCCAGCGACGGGCGCCGCCAGAGACGAGGAACCGTGCCCCGCATCCTGATCACCACGGACTACCTGCGGCCCGGCGACGAGGCCGATCACTATCTCCGGGCGCACGGCCACACGACGGTGCACGCCCCCCTGGTCGGCCGACGCGGTGCCGAGCAGCTCGTCGCCGCCCTCGACGGGATCGACGCGGCGCTAGTCGGCCATGAGCCCCTGACCGCTGAGGTCCTCGCCGAGGCTCCCCGCCTGCGCGCCATCGTGCGCACCGGTGTCGGCTACGACTCGATCGACACCGTCGCCGCGGGCCGGCTCGGCATCACGGTGAGCAACCTGCCGGGGATCAACGCGAACGCCGTGGCGGAGTACACCCTCGGCCTGCTGCTGGCGGCGGCGCGGCGACTGGTGCAGAGCGCGGTGGGCGTCGCGGCCGGCCGGTGGCCGAGGGAGGACGGTCACGAGTTGCGTGGGTCGACGCTCGGCCTGATCGGATACGGGGCGGCAGCGCGCGCCGTGGTGCCGCTGGCGCAGGCCTTCGGCATGGAGGTGCTCTGCACGACCGGTGTGCCGGAGGACAAGCGGTCGGATCCGTCGGTGCGGTTCGTCGCGCTTTCAGAGCTGCTGGCGGCATCCGACTACGTGTCGGTGCACACCGCGCTGACGGACCGCACCCGAGGTCTCCTGGACGCCGCCGCCTTCCGGCGGATGAAGTCGACGGCGGTGCTGGTCAACACCGCGCGGGGCGCCGTCGTCGACGAACGGGCCCTCGCCGACGCCGTGCGCGGTGGCGAGATCGCCGCGGCGGCCCTGGACGTGGTGAGCGAGGAGCCGCTCCCGGCCGACAGCCCGCTGCGGGACGTCGAGGGAATCGTCGTCTTCTCCCACCTCGCCGGCCAGACCGCCGAAGCCCGTGCCGCCGCCGGTCTTGAGGGGGCGGCCGAGGTGGTGGCCGCCCTCGCGGGCCGCCCCCGGTTCGCGGTGAACGCCCACCTGCTGCCCGACACCCCCACTGCCCGGGTCGACGGGTGACACCCGCCCGCCACCTGCCGGGCAGCAACAGGGAACCCGCCACATGCCCGGCACCGACAAGGAAGAGGAACATGGAAAACGAACGGGTTGACCAGGTCAAGGTCATGGCACCGACCGGCATGCTCGGAGCCGGCTTCCCCGAAGCCACCATCGAGCGCGGTCTGGCGCTCGGCGCCGACGTCATCTCCGTCGACGGGGGCAGCACCGACTCCGGTCCCCACTATCTCGGCGCGTCGCAGCCCAAGACCACCCGCGCGGCGGTCGCCCGTGACCTGCGCATGCTGCTCAAGGCCGCGGCCAGTGCCGGAATACCGCTGATCGTGGGCTCGTGTGGCACCAGCGGCACCGACTCCGGTGTCGACTGGGTCGCCAGTATCGTCGCCGACGTCCTGGCAGCCGAGGGCCTCGATCTCCGCGTGGCCCGCATCTACAGCGAGCAGAACGCCGACGCGCTCCTGGAGCGCCTGGACGAGGGCCGGATCCATGCCCTGCCCCCGCTGGGCGAACTGGAGCCGGAGACGCTGCGAAGCTGCACGCACATCGTGGGCGCGATGGGGCACGAGCCGATCGTCGCCGCGCTTGAGGCCGGTGCCCAGGTCGTGCTCGCCGGTCGCGCCACTGACACCGCCATCGCCGCCGCCTACCCGCTGATGAAGGGGATGCCGGCCGGTCCGACATGGCACGCCGCCAAGATCATTGAATGCGGCGGGCAGTGCACCAGTGATCCGCGCGCGGGTGGGGTGCTGGCCACCATCGACGCCGACGGCTTCACCATCGAACCGCTCGATCCGACGGTCGCCTGCACACCGATCCTGGTCGCCGCCCACATGCTCTACGAAACGGTGAACCCGTTCGAGATGCGCGAGCCGGACGGCACCCTGGACGTCCGCGAGTCCGTCTACACCGCCCTGGACGACCGCACCGTGCGGGTCGAGGGTTCGCGGTTCCATGTCGCCGACCAGCACACCATCAAGCTCGAAGGCGCCCGGATCACCGGCTACGAGACGATGTCGTTCAGCGCGATCCGGGATCCGCACATCCTCGCGAACATCGATGACTGGGCCGATCTCATGCGCACGATGATCCGGCAGCGGGTGGAGCAGACGATAGGCCTGGGCGAGGACAAGTACGCCTTCGACCTGCGCCTGTACGGCCACAACGCCATTCTCGGGGATCTTGATCCGGCGGCGGGCCCGCCTCGCGAGGTGGGAGTCATGCTCCTCGTCAACGCGCCGGACCAGAGCACCGCCACCGCCGTCGCGAAGATCGCCAACCCCTTGATGCTTCACCTGCCGACGGTCGACATGGACTACCTGCCGAGCCTGGCGTTCGCCACCTCACCGGCCGAGGTCGAACGCGGTCCCGCCTACGAGTTCGTGCTCAACCACGTCGTCGACACCACTACCCCCACCGACATGTTCCGCACCGAGATCGAGGAGACCTCCCTCCATGGCTGAGACCGCCCCCACCACCCTGGGCGACCTGGCGTACGAGGTCCGGTCCAAGAACGCCGGACCCTTCTGGGTGACCATGGAACTGTTCATGCGTGACGCGGACGGCTATCGCATCGCCGCCGACGAGACGTTCCTCAACGAGGCCACGGTCGCCCGGCTCTACGGACTCGACGAGACCGACGTGCAGATGTTCCGCATCCCGTCCCTGAACGTCGTGAAGATCTCTTTCCCGCGTCCCGTCAGCCAGGCGTCGCTGCGCGACCGTGACGTCCACTCCGGTCAGCACCATGTGCCGCTGGCGGAACTGCCGGTGCCCACCACCTGACACCGCCCCACCTGAAGGAGCAGCTCCTTGAACACACCTGCCGTGCCCGAATCCGGTACCCGTCCTCGGTCCCGCGGACGCCGTTCGGCAACGCTGAGGGCGCTGCTCGCGGCCGCGGCCGTGGGCACGCTCGGCACTGCGCCCGCCGCCCCGGCCGACACCGCGCAGCCCGCTGCCGCCATCTGTCCGGCCGGCCTGGTGGGGAAGGCCAGCTGCTACACCGGCCGGGACGCCAACGGCGCGTACTACACGATGGCTGTCCCGAAACACTGGAACGGCTCCCTCGTCGTCCACGCCCACGGCGGTCCTGACTTCTCCTACGACGAGTCCACCACCACCGAGGACCTGGAGCGCTGGGCGGTCATGGTCGACGAGGGCTATGCCTGGGTGGCCTCCTCGTACCGCCGTGGCGGTTACGGAGTGAGGATGGCCGCGGCCGACACGGAGAACATACGCCGCCTGTTCGTCCACCACTTCGGCCGCCCCGACCGCACCTACCTCCATGGTCAGTCCTGGGGCGGCAATGTCGCCACCAAGGCCGCCGAGACCCACGGCGGGAAGCGCGGTAGCTACGACGGAGTCCTGCTGACCAACGGCTTCCTGGCCGGTGGCTCGCGCGGCTACGACACGCGCGTGGACCTGCGGACGGTCTACCAGTACTACTGCCGCAACCTTCCCCGTCCCACCGAGCCGCAGTACCCGCTGTGGCAAGGACTGCCCGCGCACTCCACGATGACACCCGACGACGTCCACGGCCGACTCCAGGAGTGCACCGGCATCGACTCCGACCCGGCGGACCGGACCGCGAAGCAGCGGCGCAACCTCGACGACATCCTGGCAGTCACCCGCATCCCGGAACACTCCCTGGCCACGAACATGCAGTACGCGGCCTTCCTCGTCCAGGACATCGTGTCCAACCGGCTCGACGGCCGTAACCCGTTCAGCAACCGTGGGGTTCGCTACGACGGTTCGCGCGACGACAAGGCACTCAACGCCGGCGTGGCACGCTTCTCGGCCGACCCCACCGCACGCCGCGACCTCTCCTACGACAGTGACCTCACCGGACGGACCGCACTCCCGGTCCTCACGCTGCACGCGATCGACGACCCACAAGTCTTCGTCGAGCACGAGGCGGCCTATCGCGCCACGGTCCAGGCCGCCGATCGAGGCGAGAACCTCGTCCAGACCTTCACGAGGGAGAGCGAGCACAGCACGCTCAGCAACGCCGAGTACGCCAACTCCCTGTCGGCTCTGGACACATGGGCGCGCACCGGCCGGAAGCCCACCCCCAGTTCGATCGCGCGTTCATGCAGCGCGTTCGACACCATCTACGGAGGTGGCTGCTTCTACGAACCGGCGTTCCGCCCCGCGCCGTTCGCCACGAAGGTCCGGCCCCGGCCCGGTGGCCTCCACTGGCCCGCCATGTCCGCCGCGCAGGAAAAGGTGTGGAGCCGCATCGACGGCGTGGGCATCGCAATGCTGTGAGTGCCACGCTGTGGCCGTTGTCAGTTGACAGGTTGTTGCTGCTGGCGACGGTCGGGCTGCCGGCCTCGGCTCGCGGTGCGGGAGAGCGGGCACGCGTGGTGGTGTGGTTGGCATTTCTGCTCGGCATCGGAGTGTCCCTTGCGGCGAAGTTAGAGGGCGGGAGTACGACGGCGGGCTGACGAGGCCCGAGTCGTAGGCGAAGGTGACGGCCTGCACGCGGTCGCCCAGGTCCAGCTCGGTGAGGACCATCCCCAAGTGGGTCTTCACGGTCGCCTCCGCGCGGAACAGGCGGGAGGCGATCTCGCTGTTGGACAGGCCCTCGGTGACCAGTTCGAGCACCTTTGGTTCGCGCAGGGGCAGCAGGTTCAGCCGCTCGTCGTGGCGGCAGAGGACTCTGGCTTGCCCGCGAACCGGTTCAGGAACTGCCGGGTGATGCGCGGGGCGGCGACGGACTCGCCGGCCGCCACGACACGGATCGCCGTCAGCCTGGGGCAGGTTGGGGGGACCTCTTAGGGCTTGAGCTCGCCCGGCCACAGGTACTCGTCCGCGGGAACCCCCTCGTCGTGGAACCAGGCCTTGAAGAAACCGGTGAGGTCCTGGCCGCTGGTCTTTTCGGCGAAGGACTCGAAGTCGGGCCAACTCGCGTACGTGCCCCGCTGCTTCTGCGGCCACTCCTTGATCATCCGGTTGAACGCGGTGTCGCCGACCTGATGGCGCAGTGCGTGGAGCGCGAGCGGTCCGTTGGTGTAGATACTCATCGCTGCTGGCTTGCCGGGCTGGTAGAGCCTCTGCCACCAGTCGGCGTCGTCCTTGTTCTCCTCCACCTGCTCGCGGTAGCGGGAGTCGAGATCGGCGCCGTCCTTCTCCTCGTCCCACAGCCAGGTGGAGTAGGAGGCGACACACTCGCTCAGGCAGGAGTCCTCGCTCTCGGCGATGGTCACCGCGTTCCCGTACCACTGGTGGGCCTGCTCGTGGACGACGACGTCGAGGGTCATGAACTCTGAGTTGCCGGCGCCGAGATAGACGGGCCGGGTCTGCGGCGCGGTTCCAGGGCCATCGTCATTCACGTGCACGAAGACGTTGCCTGCCGACGAGTAGGGGTACGGGCCGAACTTGTCCGAGAGGAAGTCGACGATCTCCGGGAGACGGTCGGCCAGGGGCTTGGTCGACTCCCGAAGCTTCGGCGCGTACGCGTTGACCACGGGCGTGCCGTCGGGCAATTTCGATCGCTCGACGGTCAGGCGGTCGAGGGTCACGGCGACATTGGCGGGGTCGACGGCAGGCTCCAACCAGCGGAACGTGCTGTCCGACGGGCCGGAGGACGGGGTTTCCCGCCCGATGGACACCACGGCCCAGCCCTTGGGCACGGTCGCCGTGAGGCGGAAGGCCCCCTTGTCCTGGGCGTCCTCATGGGCGGGGAACCACGCGCTGGCACTGCCGAACAGCGCGCTCGCGCCGCCCGACTCGGTGGGCATCCACCCCGGTCCGGGAGTTCCGTCGTATTCGACGCGCACCCGGAACACGGCGCCGTCGCGGATCGTCTTCGCGGGTTCGATGGCGAGGTCCTTGTCGCCCTTCCGTGCGAAGTGCGCCTTCTCCGAGTCGACCTCGACCGATCGGACCTGGGGCCCGGCGAGTTGGAGGGTGAGGCTGTTCAGAGCCCCCTTCGCCTTCGCGCTGATCACGGTGACGCCGCGCAGCTTCCCGCCATCCGGCTTGTAGTCCATGGTGATGTCGTACTCGGTGACGTCGTAGTCGGTGATGTCGTACTCGGTGACGTCGGAGGCATTGCTCGTCCCCGAGGGGCCAGAGGCGCCGTCGCCGCCCTGAACGCCGACGGCCGTGCCGGTCACCGTCACCACGCCGGCCAGCGCGAGCACGGCCATGCCCGTGTGTCGCCTCCTGCGCCGACCGTCGCGCGCGTGCCGCCGAGGCGCAGCCCTGGAGTGCGGAGTCCCGGCTGAATGCTGATTCGAGATGCGTGTCATGACGATCACCGTCGCCCAGCGGTGTCCGACCCACGTCCCGGCAATGTCGCGTTCATGTCGCAGGTCGCCGCGACCGCCGGTGGACGCTCCAGGGAAGCCCATAATGATCGGGTGTCCGCATTACTGCTCATCGAGGACGATCCCAGGGTCCAGCGCGGGCTCCAGCTCGCGCTGGGCCGGCACGGCCACGACGTCCGCACAGCCGACTCCGGCGAGGAAGGGCTGCGTCAGCTGGTCGAGTCCGGCCCCGATCTCGTCGTGCTCGATCTGATGCTGCCCGGGATGGACGGCTTCGAGGTGTGCCGCCGCATCCGGTTGTCGGGCGAGGTCCCGGTGATCATGCTGACCGCACTCGGCGACGACTTCGACGTGGTCACCGGCCTGGCGGCCGGCGCGGACGACTACGTCGTCAAACCGGTCCAGCCCACGGTGCTCGACGCCCGCATCCGTGCCGTGCTGCGCCGCAGCGGCGGCGCTCCGGACGGCGTGCGGACCTTTCGCGACCTGCGGATCGACACGGACGGGCTGACGGTCTACCTGCACGGCGCCCCGGTGCCGCTGGCCCCGACCGAGCTGCGGCTGCTGCTGACGCTCTCCAGGGCTCCAGGTCGGGTCTTCACCCGGCAGCAACTGCTGGAGCAGGTGTGGGAGCACGACCACCTCGGTGACTCCCGGCTGGTCGACAACTGCGTCCAACGCCTGCGGGCGAAGATCGAGAAGAATCCCGCGGCTCCGGAGTACGTGCAGACCGTGCGCGGATTCGGCTACCGGTTCGGCCCGGCATGACGGGACCGCGGTGGCTGCGTGGGCTGCGTGCCCGGCTGCTCGTCGCGTTCGTGCTGGTGACGGCGGTCGGCGCCGCCGTGGCCGCGTGGTCCGGCGCCCGGTCGGCGAGCAGCGCGCTCGTCGCCTCCAGCGAGCAGCGGTTCACCGAGACCGTCACCGGGCGGGTCGAAGCGGTCGCACCGGAGCTGACGTATCCACCGGACCAGGACGCCCTCGACCGGCTGCGTGCGGCCGTCGGGCCCGACACCCTCGTGACCTACCGCGATCTACGGTCGGTCGACGGTCCCGCAGACGGCCTGGTGACCGACGCAACCCGCTCCGCCGTCAACGCCGACGACCGGCTGGTCACCCAGAGGATCAAGACCGACGGCCGGACGCGGCTGCTGGTCGGCATGCCCGTCCTCACCACCGCCCCGGACGGAACGCGCACCCCCTCGGGTATCGAGGTGTACGCCGTGCGCGACCTCGGCGGCATCGAGCGACAGATCGATGACCTGACCGGTTCCGCCGCCCGGACCGCCGCGCTGGCGCTGCCGCTGGCGGCGCTGCTGGCACTGCTCGCCGCGCGCAGCGTGCTGCGGCCGGTGCGCGAACTGCGCGACACCGCACGCCGCTTGGCTGACGGCGACCTCGCCGCGCGGTCGCCGCGGGTCGGCGCCGACGAACTGGCCCAGTTGAGCGGGACCGTGAACGAGATGGCCGAGTCCTTGCAGCAGTCGATGAACGCGATGGAGCGCATGCAGGCGGACGCCAAGAGGTTCGCCGCCGACGTGTCCCACGAACTGCGCACGCCGCTGAGCACCTTGACGGCCGTCGTGGAGGTACTGGCGACCACCGCCGACGACGCGCTGGATCCCGACGCACAGGAGTCCGCGCAGCTGGCGATCGACGAGACCTACCGGCTTGTCCGTCTCGTCGAGGACCTGATGGAGGTCTCCCGCTTCGACGCCGGTACTGCCCGGCTGCGGATGGAGGACGTCGACCTGGCCGCCACCGTGCGTGACTGCCTGCGCGCGCGAGGCTGGCTCGACCAGGTCGACGTCGTGACGCCCGAGCAGATCTGCCTGCGCGTGGACCGGCGCCGGGTCGACGTCGTCATGGCGAACCTCGTCGGCAACGCCCTCCGGCACGGCGGCCCACCTGTGCGGGTACACCTCGCCGCCGACTCCGGGCACGTCACGGCCACTGTCACCGACGCCGGCCCCGGGCTGCCCGAGGACGTTCTGCCGCACGTCTTCAACCGCTTCTACAAGGCCGATACCGCCCGCTCCCGTACTCCCAGCAGCGGGCTCGGTCTGGCCATCGCCCGAGAGAACGCCCGCCTGCACGGGGGCGACCTCACCGCCGGTTCGACGGCCGAGGGCGGCGCGTGCTTCGTACTGACACTGCCCCGGAACCGGGAGGAGCCGTGAGACGGATCTGGTGGATGCTGCTGCCCGTGCTGCTCACGGGCTGCGGTATCCAGCCCTCCGGAGTGATCGGGGCGGGCGAGCCGCCGACCGGTGTCGCTCCCGGTGTGACGCTCTACTTCGTCGGCGCCGACGGCGATCTTGAGCCGCGGCTGCGGCGGACAGCGCGACTGGGCACGATCTCCGATGCGGTGTCACTGCTGCTGAGCGGACCGGGCGCTTCGGGGCTGCGCACGGAGATCGCCCCGGCCGGGACGAGGCAGGTGGTGGTGACGACCGCCTCGGCGACGGTCCGGCTCATGGTGCCGTTCACCGTCGATGAGGTGACCCCGCGCGGCATTGACCAGATCGTGTGCACGGCGCTGGGAGTTCACGTGCAGAGCGGCGGGTCGAAGGACACGAAGGCGCAGGTCCAGTTCGTCCAGCCGACACCGGAGTCGGCGGAGAAGCGGACCTGCCCACTGTTCACGTGACTGCTCTGCGGCGGTGCCTGTTGCTCGGCGGAACTCGGGCGGATAGCCGCGGGGCATGACGGCCTCCGAGAGTTGCTGGACGGTCAATCGTTCAGCAACCCGACTCCATCAGCCCCGGGGCATACCGATGCACCAGCACGTCGCTCGCCGGTGGCGGACTCGGTAGAGCAGATGAGGCACCCGGTCGCCCTGGACCACCGTGTGCCGGAGGGGACACCGATGGCAGTGGCCCGATGATGGCTCGCCGGTGGCTCGAGACCGGCTCACATACACGATGAGCTGCGCAAACGCACCTCACGGCGGGGAAGGCCGGAGGAACTCGTCTCCTGCGCGGAGCAGCCGCCCCACAGGTCGAACACGCGCGAGCGATGGCAAAGATCAGCTGGCGATTCCCTATCACTTCACGTCAGCACGAGCACAGCCGGACCCTCGCTCCCGGGCGCCGTTCAGCCCATGTCGCACTCCACGGCTCCCAGCCCTCGCACCGCCCACCCGTTGCCCACGACCATCTGGCTCCCCGGCCCGGACGAGCCCAACGCCGCTCCCATCCCCGGCGCGGCGCTGCCCGCCTGGGCCCTCGACAAAATCTGTACCGAGTTCGTCGGGGACACGGCCCACGCCGCCAGTCTGCCGGCGGCCGGCGGCTCGTGCTGCTGGAGCTTGTTTCACTCGGGTGTCCGGCGTTCGGAGCTTTGCTGCGACGACCCGTCTGGCACGCTGTGGGCAGGTATGACCCCACGCCCCCGCCGTTCACAGCAGGCTGTGCGTCTATGGGCAGGCGGCACCGGTCGGTGTCGGGGAAGTACCCGTCATGGTCGGACCGGAGGGCCTGCCGGACCGGCGGGGTGATCCGAGGGCGACCCCCAGCGGCTGGGGTGCCCCTCTGGCGTTCAGTGCGTGTGTCCGCCCGGCTGACCCACGTCGGTGCAGTAGGCGTCGAACACCTCGCCAGCAGTGAGGGGTTGGAGTCTGTCTCTGCGCAGTCGCCACCCGTAGACGCGGTCGGTCGTGCCGGGGGCGCTGGTGCGCATCACGAGCCCCCCGGCGCTGTGTGTCGCGATGCCGAGGCGAGGGCTGTGGTGAATTCCAGCGCTTCGGTCTCGTCGAGTTGACTCTCACCTCGGCATTGGCGTCGGCGTGCAGGACGGCGACGGGGGGTTCGGGCGCAGCAGAGACGCTGCAGACGAGGTGGTGGCTGCCGGGGCCGATGGTGTCGAGGATGCGCAGGAGCAGGTTCGAGGCGTGGGTGAAGGCAACGCGGCCTATGTCTTCTCCGCAGGTGGCGCAGGGGCTGCGACGGCACCGGCGCAAGATCTCCAGTGCGGTCCGGAAGGCAACCCCCGCCGTGCGACCCAACTCACAACTGATTTGCGTTACCTGACTAGATCCTCCGACATTGTCGAGTGATAAAGTCCGTTGAACGGAAGCTCGCTGCCTCCCCTTCGTTCCGTGCACCCGCCCCTGCCCTCGGGGGCATTGCCCGGACCCCCTTCACGAAAGGACCGCCCTCCCATGCGTGTGTTCATGAACGAACCGGTCGAGAGAATGGACCGGCCCTACGCCCGGCGCTGGTGGGCGCTGCTCGTGCTCTGTCTGAGCCTGCTGATGATCGTGATGGCCAACACCGCCCTCACGGTCGCGGCCCCCTCCATGACCCAGGACCTCGGCCTGACCAGCACGGACCTGCAGTGGGTCATCGACGGCTACACCGTCCCTTACGCCGCCCTGATGCTGCTGTTCGCCGCGATCGGCGACAAGTACAGCCGACGCGGCGCACTCGTTCTCGGGCTCGTCCTGTTCGGCGGCGGAGCAATAGGGGGTTCACTCGTCGACGGCGCGGCCGGAGTCATCGCGGCCCGTGCCGTGATGGGCGTCGGCGCGGCGCTCATCATGCCCGCCACGCTCTCCCTCCTTGCCGCGACCTTCCCGCGCGTCGAGCGGACCAAGGCCATCACCTTGTGGGCTGGCACCGCCGGTATCGGCATCGCCGCCGGACCGCTGATCGCGGGCATGCTGCTGGAGAGCTTCAGCTGGCAGTCCACCTTCCTGATCAACGTTCCCGTGATCGCCCTCGCCATCGTCGGCACCTTCGCCCTGGTACCGCCGTCCAAGGCCACGCACGCGCCGCGGATCGACTACGTCGGTGGACTGCTGTCGGTGGTGTGGATCGCCGCGCTGGTCTTCACGCTCATCGAGGCCCCGCACGGCTGGGACGCCAAGGCCCTCACGGGCACGGTCGTCACGGTCGTGGGGCTCGTGGCGTTCGTTCTCTGGGAGCTGCACCACCCGCACCCCCTCCTCGACCCGCGCCGCTTCGCGAACCGCGCGTTCACGGGCGCCAACATCGCCGTCGTACTGTTCCTCCTCGCGGTCTTCGGCGCCTTCTACTACCTCACCCAGCACCTCCAGTTCGTCTTGCGATACGACGCGTTGGAGACCGGCATACGCATGCTGCCGCTCGCCGGCGCGGTCTTCGCCGGCTCCGCGCTGACGGGCTACCTCACCCCGCGCATCGGCATGAAGGCGACGATCGTCGCGGGCATGCTCGGCGGCACGACGTCACTCGCGCTGCTCACCCAGGTCGACAAGTCGTCGTCGTACGGCGATTTCGTGGCACCCCTCGTCGCACTCGGGCTCGCGATCGGCCTGGCGCTCTCGCCCTGCACGGACGCGATCATGGGTGCGTTCCCCGAGGAGGAGCTGGGCGTGGGCAGCGCGGTCAACGACACCTCGCAGGAACTGGGCGGGGCGATCGGCATCGCCATCATCGGTTCGCTGCTGTCGACCTCGTACTCGTCGAACCTGTCGGACGCGACCGCCGGCAGCAAGCTCCCGGCCGACGCGCTGAGCCAGGCACAGGACTCGGTCGCCGCCGGGTACGGCGTCGCCGAGGGCATCGGCGACCAGGCACGACAGCTCACCGAACAAGCAGCGCGGGCGACCGACCCGCAGCAGGCAGCACAGCTCCACGAGCAGGCCGGCCAACTCACCAACGGCGCCCACCAGATGGCGGACGCGGTCGGCTCGTCCTTCGCGGACGCGGTAGCCCACACCAGCCTGGTGGGCGCGGCGATCCTGGGGGTGGGCGCCGTGACCGTGGCCTTCCTGCTTCCGGGCAAGGGCAGAGCGGCGGGCACAGCGGCGGAGCGTGGATCCAGGCCCGGTGAAGGAGACATGACCTCGGCCCCCTTGGAGAAGGAGCCCGAGTTCACGCGTGCGAATCCGTAGCAACCCACACGCGCGCCACCGCGAAGCGCCAGCGTGCGCACCGGGACTACTCCGTGCCGTCAGCGGGCAGGCGCTCGGGCAGCCCGAGTCGCGGGAACTGGTCTTCGTGGAACGTGACGATCTCGGTGATCGCCCCGCTGGTGACGCGTAGGACGTCGATCGTCAGCGGCAGGTAGGCGCCCTCCTGCTTCTGCCAGAGGTAGAAGGCGGCGGCGGGCTGCCGGTTCACGGAGGTGAGGATGGCGCGCAGGCCCTTCATGCCCTCGAAGCCGTCCTCGACCCAGTTGTTGACCACTGTGTCGCGGCCGATGTGCAGGCCCGGCGTGGGCGGCATCGAGCAGCGGACGTCGTCCCGCAGCATCGCGGCGAGCGCCGGGATGTCCGTGGCCACGCTGGCGTCGGTGAAGCGGCGCACCAGCTCGCGCGTGCCGGCGTCCTGTTCGCCGCCGGTCCAGTCCTGCCGCTCGGCGGGTAGGTGCTCCCGCATGCCGGCGCGGGCCCGCTGCAGCGCGCTGTTCACGGAGTTGACGGAGTCCCCGAGGGCTTCCGCGACATCCTTCGCCGGCCAGCCGAGCACGTCCCGCAGGATGAGCACGGCCCGCGGGCGCGGCGCGAGGTGCTGGACGGCGACCAGGTACGCCAGCTCGATCGTCTCCCGCGCGACGGCGACGGCCTCCGGCTCGTCCGCGTCGCCCGCGGGCAGCTCGTCGAGCAGCCGGTCGGGGTAGGGCTGCAGCCACAGCACCTCGCCGCCGGTCGCGGGCTCCGGGCGGCGCTTGGCGAGCAGGTCCAGGCAGGCGTTGGTGGCGATCCGGTACAGCCAGGCCCGGAACGTCGATCGCCCTTCGAAGGTCTCCCGCCGCCGCCAGGCACGCAGGAACGTCTCCTGCACGGTGTCCTCGGCATCATCGAACGATCCGAGCATCCGGTAGCAGTGCACGTGCAGCTCCCGCCGGTGCCGCTCCGCCAGCTCCGAGAACGCCGGCTCGTCGACCTCGCCCAGCCCACTCTCGCCCAACCCGCTCACGCCCAACTCCTCCAGCCGCGTGTCCGCACTCATCACGTCATCCTTCCGCCTCGTCCAGTCCCGTCGTAGGTGTGACGGGTGCGGGCGCGAAAACTCATCACTGGGGTCGGTCGGCATGGCTGAGCGTTTGATGCGGCTGGCGAGCCGATGGCCCGGGAATGCTCCGGATCTTGGTCTGAGGTCCGACGCGGCGCATGTTCCGCGTCCGCGTGGGGTGGGTGGATTCCGGGGGCCGACTCCGCTGTCGGCGAGGTGCCTCCAGTGTCCGGGTCATGCGCCGGTCGACGTGCTGAAGCATGGTGGTTCTGGCTTACCAGCGGTCGGCCGAGCGTGCGCGGTCGCTCTCGGTCGGCTCGCCTACGGCGCCGACTGGACCTCGGAGGGGTCTGATGCTCGCTTCCAGGGCCTCATGCTGCGCGGTGGCTGTCACTACCAGCCCCATCCGTCTGCATACAGAACCCGGCGTACAGCCCTGCTCGTCTGCCGCTCTACGTTTCTGCAGGTCAGAGGCCACGTTTAGTAGTTGAATAAACCCTTGGGGAAGGCGGCGGACGGCGGGACGGGAAGCAGCGAGCGTACTCAGCAGTATTGTCCGCGTACTCGACCGCTGAAAGCCAGATCGCGGCATCCCTGCCGCCCTTCTTGGGGTCCTTCGGCGACGACGACCCTTTGCACGGGCGGGGTGCCCCTATGTGGTTCGTCAAGGAAATCGGGCTGCATCAGAGACGTGAGCACAGGCAGCATGGCGGTGTGTCTGATCTGCTGTGGGACGACGTCCAGTACGTCTTCGACTTGAATGAGATGGGGAGGCTGCCGGACGTGCGCGTCCCTCATACCTCGGTGGAGGATTGGCAGGCGGTTCTCGACCTGATCAGCGCGAGTGCCTGGAAGTGCCAGTACTCCGAGGGCGAGGTTGTGATGCCGGTGCCCCGGGCGGAGGCAGTGCTGTCCCGGCCGGCTGACGCCGAGTGCCCGGACCTGCGGGTCTGGCCGACAGCAGACGTGCTGGCGATTCTGCGGCTTCCTGCGGGCGATCGGGCGACGGCTGGGCAGGCCGGTGCTGATGGATCCGGAGGGCGATTACGGGCACCCGGTTCTCGGGTTCGATGTTGAAGCCGATCGGGTCGTTCTCCTGGCTGAACCGCCGGTCAGCTGATCGCTGATGCCGGCTGCGGTTCGTAGAAGGTTCCGTCTCGGAGCATGGCGAAGAGCACGTCGGCCCGGCGGCGGGCGAGGCAGAGCAGGGCCTGGGTGTGGTGCTTTCCTTGGGCGATCTTCTTGTCGTAGCAGGCCCTTGATCCCGGGTCGGCCAGGGCGGCGAACGCGGAGAGGAAGAAGTCCCGCTTCAGCTGCTTGTTGCCGTGGCGGGAGGGCTGTTCACCGCGGATCGAGGAGCCTGAACTCCTGGTCGTCGGAGCCAGGCCCGTGTAGGAGGCCAGGTGGGCGCGGTGGGGAAGTTGGTGCCGTCGCCGACGTCGATGAGGATCCGGGCTCCGGACTATCAGCGCTGCCGCGTCCGTGCCGGGGACGACGACCGTCTGCTCGTCCAGCGCGGCGAAGACGTCGTCGACCAGGCGCTCGGCCATCCGCGGGGCCTTGGCGCGTATCAGGCCGACCAGCTGGGGGCGCCCGGCCTTCCTCAACTGGGCCGGAGAGCCGAACCGTTCGAGCATCAGTAGCACGGCCGGGCGCTGGACGCGCGGGCCCAGGACCCGCTCCAGCGACGGGTGGATCTGGGTCAGCAGACCGCGGAGCCGATTGGAAATGCGGGTGGCCTCGCCCGCCAGGTCGTCGTCGAAGCCCACGATCATCTGCAGCTCGGCGATGCCGGGCGCGAGACTCGCGGCGCTGCTGCCCGCGCCGGACCAGGGAGTCTCCGACGATGCGGTACGCGCGGGGGCGGCCCGGGTCACGGGCGAGGATTCCCTTCTCTTCCAACTGTTTGACGTGGTAGGCGGTGGTCGAAGTGCTGGCCAGTCCCACCGCATCGCCGATGTCCCGCAGCGAGGGCGGGAATCCTCGCAGCTGCGTTGCCTGGCGGATGAAATTGAGGACCTGCCGCTGCCGATCCCCCAGGGCGGCCTCGGCCGAAGGAGCAGTGTCCTCGGTGCCCGGGCCGGACTGCCCTCTGGAGCGTCGGCGACGTGCGTCGGCGACGCAGTCGCCGCTCGGTTCCTCAACACACGCGGAGCCCCTGGCAGCACGTGTTGCCAAGCCCATCGGGCAGTGGTGGGATGGGTGTGCTCTCGTGTCCGACTGCGGGGGAGGTGACCGCCAGGCGATGCCTGTCTGCCCACACCCGAACTGCCCGACCGGACGGCCGTAGTCGTGTGGTCAGGCGCAGAGACTGTCCCTCAACCCCCTTCTCAGCGTGCGGTTGCCCCGCAGCCATCCACTGCGCCGAGGGCCGCCGCCCCTGGTTCCGGAGACACGTATGAACACCTATCGAGCCGCGCAGGTCGCCACCGCGAACGGATCCTTCGAGATCGTCGAGCGCGAGATACCCCGTCCGGGCCCCGGTCACGTACGGATCGCCGTCGAGGCGTGCGGAATCTGCCACAGCGACGACTTCTTTGTGAGCGCCGGCATGCCCGGCGTGCGATTCCCGCTGGTTCCGGGACACGAGGTCGCCGGACGCATCGAGGAACTCGGCGAAGGAACCGAGGCCGGGAACTGGAACGTGGGAGACCGGGTCACGGTGGGCTGGTTCGGAGGCAGCTGCGGTCACTGCACTCCCTGCCGCCAGGGCGACTTCATCGTCTGCGACAACCTCAAGATTCCCGGCTACGCCTACGACGGAGGCTTCGCCGAAGCGATGATCGCGCCGATCGACGCCCTGGCCCGGATCCCCGAAGCCATGGCGGTGACCGACGCGGGACCCATGGCCTGCGCGGGCGTCACGACGTACAACGGCCTGCGGCGCAGCTCCGCCCGGCCGGGCGATCTGGTGGCCGTACTGGGCATTGGTGGTCTCGGCCATCTGGGGGTGCAGTACGCGGTGGCCATGGGCTTCGAGACGGTGGCCATCGCCCGAGGCGCGGAGAAGGCCGACTTCGCCAAGCAACTGGGAGCGCACCACTACATCGACAGCACGGGGACGACACCGGTCGCGGAGTCCCTGCTGTCCCTGGGCGGTGCCAGGGCCGTCCTGGCCACGGCCGGAAGCGCCGACGCCATCGCGGCAACGGTCGACGGCATGACGCATCGTGGCGAACTCGTCGTCATCGGAGCGAGCCCCGACCCGCTGGGAATCAGCCCGTTCCAGCTGATCCTGCGGGGCAGGACCGTGCGCGGCCACCCGTCCGGCACCGCGCAGGACGTGCAGGACACCATGGCGTTCAGCGTCCTGCACAGGATCCGCCCCATGGTGGAGACCGTGCCGCTGAGCGAGGCCGACACGGCCTATCGGAAGATGCTCTCCGGCAGCGCGCGCTTCCGGATGGTGCTCACCACCGGCTGACCCGGCAGGTCGGGCCGTAGCGGTTCCGGCGCCACGGCCCGACCTGGGGGCGTCAGGTCACCTGCCCGGCCGATCCCGGTAGGTCTCGAGGATGCGCAGCCAGACCTCACTGATCGTCGGGAAGGCGGGGACGGCGTGCCACAGCCGTTCCACCGGCGCCTCACTGGCGATCACAACGGTCGCCGAGTACAGGAGTTCCTGAGTCCCGGGACCGACGAAGGTCACGCCGACGACCGTGCCGCGATCGACGTCGATCAGCACCCGTGCCCTGCCCCGGTAGCCGTCGGCATACTGGACCGCGCCCGCGACGCGGCCGATGTCGTAGTCCACGACGTCGACCCGGCGCCCGGTGCGCTCCGCTTCCCGCGTCGTCAGCCCGACACTGGTCACCTCGGGTTCGGAGAAGACCACCTGCGGCACGGCGGCACTGTCGGCCGTCGAAGCGTGCCTGCCCCACCGGCCGTCGTCGAGTGGCTCACCCTTGGCGCGTGCTCCGATGACGGCGCCCGCGATCCGCGCCTGGTACTTCCCCTGATGTGTCATCAGGGCCCGGTGGTTGACGTCACCAACGGCGTAGAGCCACCCGTCGGCGATGTCCGTCACCCGGTACGAGTCGTCCACGGTCAGCCAGTCGCCGGGGGGCAGGCCGATGGTCTCCAGGCCGATGTCCGCGGTGTGCGGCGCCCGGCCGGTGGCGAACAGGATCTCGTCCGCGACCAGTGACTCTCCGTCATCGAGCGTGATGCGTACGGGACTTCCCGCGCCGTCCTCCCGGGCGACTGCGGTCACCGATGTACCGAAGCGAAGATCGGTTCCGGCGGCGCGCAGGGCGTCGGCCACCATCTCGCCCGCGAACGGCTCCATCCGGTTGAGCAGTCCCTTGTCCCCGCGGACCAGCATGGTCACCTGGCAGCCGAGCGCCTGCCACGCCGTGGCCATCTCGACGGCCACCACTCCGCCTCCCACCACGACGAGCCGGTCCGGCACGTGCCGGGCGGCGGTCGCGTCACGGTTCGTCCAGGGACGCACCTGTTCCAGTCCCGGCAGATCGGGAAAGGCGGTGACGGTCCCGGTGCACACGCCGACGGCGTGCCGGGCGGTCAGGCGCACGGTCTCCCCGTCCGCCGTTTCCACGACGACCTGTCGTGGCCCGTCCAGCCGGCCGTGGCCGCGCACCAGGTCCACGGACACCGAATTGAGCCATTCGACCTGGTCGTCGTCCTGCCAGTAGGCGGACATCTTGTCGCGGTGGGCAAAGACCGCGGGAACGTCCAGCGGGCCCTCGACCGCTCGCCTGAGCCCCGGAACCCGGCGGGCGTCGGCACGCGCCACCACGGGGCGCAGCAGGGCCTTGCTCGGCTCACATGCCCAGAACGAGCATTCTCCGCCGAGCAACTCGTTCTCCACGATCACTGTGGTGAGCCCGGCGGCACGGGTGCGCTCGGCGAGATTCTCTCCCGCAGGACCCGCGCCGAGAACCACCATGTCGTAGGCGCCGGAAGTGCCGTCCATGTCTGCTCCCGTCCTTTGTTGTGCCTGGTGCGGCTGACGGGCGCCCGGAACGGGAGGGTCACTGTGTGACGATGGCACTCGTTCGACGTCTCGGCAGCGCTTTTCCAGTGTGCTACCGCGGCCGGGTCGCCGCCCGGTGCGCGGCGGGAGCCAGGACCGGCGGAGCGCCACCGGCGCCGTCCGGATGCGTCAGGCGTCGCGCGGAAGCCGGACTGCACCGAGCGACGGCCGCAACCTCTCACCGCGGAAGAAGAGGCCGTTGTGCGGTCACTCAGTCGCCTCATCCACGCCCTGCCTCGCGCGATCGACGCCGACATGGCGCTGGAGCAGCGGCTGTCGCTCATCGAGTGTCTGGCGCTGATGAACCTGCCCGAGGCCCGGACCGACAGTTGTGCGTGAGCGATCTCGCCGCCGCGATAGAGATGTCGCTCAGCGGTACGACGCGTCTGGCGGCCGCCCGGCCGGAGAGTCAGGGACTCATCCGACGGGTCAGGTCGGAAGCAGACGCCCGCGGCTGGAACGCCCTTCTCACCGAAGCCGGACTGGCCCGGTCAGAGGAGGCCCGGCCTTCCAACCTGGCCTCCGTCCGCCGCCACTTCCTCGACCACCTGGCGGGCCTGGACCTCGAGTAACTCGCGGCGGCTCTGCGGAACGTGGCCACTTGAGGTGAGCGCCTCGGTGAGTGCGAGTCGGCTTCAGCGGCCCGGAAGCCGTTCGGTGATCTCCTGCACGGTCCAGCCGTTGCCGTCCGGGTCGCTGAACGAGACGAACGAGGCGTAACTGCGCCGCTCGGGATCGGGGCCGGACACACGGGCCTTCGTGTCCGCGTGATGGAACACTCCACCGGCATCGTGGAAGACCTCACTGACGTCGGCCCCGCTGCGGACCAGCTCAGCCCGTGCCGCCTCGATGTCCGAGACCACGAGGTGAAGCCCCTCGGCGGACCCTGGAGCGGCCGAGCTGACCCCGTCACCGAAAATCACCGAGCAAGCGGAACCGGGCGGTGTCAGCTGCACCACACGAAGGCCGTCATCGGCGGTGAAGTCGGCGTCCAGCCGCCATCCCAGCCCTTCGTAGAAGCCCTTCGACCGGTCGACGTCGGCCACCGGTATCACCACGACTTCGAGTTTCATGTCCATGATGGATCCTTTCCGGGATGATCGTCGGCCGCCGCGCCTCTCAGGGGGCCGTCGTGGCGTCAGGCGGGCAGCAACTGCTGGCCGCCGTCTATGTCGTATGTGGCGCCCGTCAGTGCCTCGTTGACCATGATGTGTACGGCCAGAGCGGCGACGTCGTCCGGACCGACGACCCTCCGTATCGGGAGCGTGGCCCGCAGTTCTTCCCGCCGCGCTTCGAGCTGATCGCCCAGGAGCGAGGCGGACAGAGGCGTGTCGACGAATCCGGCGGCGATGAGGTTCACTCGGACCGGCGCCAGTTCGAGGGCCAGGTTGGCGGTCAGGGCGGGCAGGGCTGCCGTGAGTGCGGCGGTGACGGTTCTGCCGACGCCGGGGCGGCGACCACCGGTGCCGCCGATGAACAACAGCGTTCCCGCCGCGCGGACCACGGGCCGGCTGTACTTGGCGACTCCCAGAGTGAGGGCGAGGCGTTCGCCGAAGTGGCGGCGCGCTTCTTCGAGATCCATGTCGGCCAAGGGCGCGTATGACGGGGAGCCGGCTGTCGAGATGACGTGGTCGACCGGGCCGGGCAGGTCCTGGAAGAACCGCTGGAGGCGGTCGAAGTCAGCGGCGTCGACGGTCGCGGTCCGCACCGGCCGGACTTCGGCCGCCGCCTGCTCCAGCCGCTCCCGGTTGCGTCCGACCATGACGACCTGACCGCCGCAGTCCCGTACGTGACGCGCCGTCGCGAGTCCGATCCCTGAACTTGCGCCGATCACCACCACGGTCTGGTCCGCCAGGTCGCGGGGGTGATGCGGGATGCTGCCCGGCATCTGCACCTCCGGTGATCGCTGAGCGAGCGGGGACGGCTCAGCAGGGCCGGGCCGTCGCTGTCGTGCGTCAGACAAGTGACCGGCCACCGCGCAGTTCGGGGTACAACTCGGCCGGTCCTCCGGGGAGGGCGGCCCGGACCTGCTTGCTGACGTCGTCGGCCAGCACCTCGTGATGGCCTGCCGCAACACCGTCGAGGGTTGCGCGAGCCACCTCGCCGGGGTCGGACTTCGGCCCCGGCACGCTCGCCGCCATGTCGGTCGCGAGATAACTGACGTGCAGAGCGGTGACCTGCGTGCCCTGTTCCGCAAGGGCCACGCGCAAGGCGTTGGTCATCGACCACTCGGCGGCCTTGGCCGCTGCGTATCCCGCACTGACCGGGATGGAGACCCAGGAGAGCACCGAGAGTACGTTGACGATGGCGCCGCCGCCGTTGCGCGCGAGCACTGGGGCGAAGGCCCTGCTCATCGCGAGCGTACCGACCACATGCGTCTCGAACTCCAGCCGGAATGCTTCCAGGTCGGCCGTGAGAATGCCCGCGCGGGTGGTGGAACCGGCGTTGTTGACGAGCAGTGTCACGTCCTGGGCCTGACGGGCCGCCGCACTGACGGACTCGTGGTCGGTGATGTCCACTGCGATCGGGACGGCTCCCGCTACGGCGACCTTCGAGGGGTCGCGGGCCCCGGCGTAGACCTTGGCCGCTCCGGCTTCGAAGAGAGCCCGTACGAACTGTTCGCCGAGTCCTCGGTTGGCGCCCGTGACGAACGCGACGCATCCTTGCAGATTCACAGAGACCTCCCCCGGTACGGGGACAGAACGGTCATGGATCATCGTTCGGGTGGGGTGCAACAGCGTGCCCGGCCTCCTCGAAGCTACCGCGCTCGGTTGTCCGCCACCATTCGAAGCACCCGCGCTCCGGAGGCAGCCCGGATCGGGCGGCGGGCCGGGCGGGGAAGGGCCGTTGCCTCTTCACCGAACCCTTCTGGCAGGGTCGGTCAGAGGTGGCCGTAAGAGCATCAGGCGGCTGTGCCGGCCCTGCCGGGGTCATTGGGGTGGGATTGCAGAGGGGTGACGGCCGCGGTCATCCAGGGCCACAGCGGCAGGGTGCCGAGCACCTTCTCCCGAAGCTCGGCTTCGTCGTCGGCGCGCCACAGGCCGATGCTGCGCAGTTCCCCGACAGGGCGCCACAGGCGTACGAGGTGTCCGCCGGCTGTGAGTTCCCTGGCGCGTACGGATTCCGCAGCGCGGATCCGGTCGACCTCGGCCGGGTCGGTGCCTTCGGGGACGGTGGTGGTGAGTTCGACGAGGAATTCACGCATGGTCTTTCTCCATTTCGGCCAAGGCGTCATGGACGCCGATGATCGAGGGGTGAACGAGAGGGACATGGACCGTCAGTCCTGGGCGATGAACCGGGAGACGTGGTACTGGCGGATCCTCCAGTCGCTGTTCTCGCGGTGCAGAACGAGGGACAAGTGGACCTTGGCCTCCCATCCGTCCGCGCCGGTGAAGGTGACGTCCGCGAAGCCGCCGGCGACGTGGTCGCCGAGGCTGTAGGTGTGGAGGACCGTCACATTGGCCCGTCGGTCGGCGTCGACTGCCTCGTAGTACGCGCGTACCGCGTCCCGGCCGGCCACGACCGTCGGTCCGAAGCCTTGGAAGAGCGCGTCCTTCGTGTACAACTCCGCGATCACGTCCGGCTGGTGGTTGTCGAAGGCGGCCTTCCATCGGTCGAGCACGTCGTGCATCGGGTGGCTCATGGTCCTGCTCCTCTTTCTTGTTCGGTCATGGCCCTTGTCATTCATGGTCCGCTCTTCGACTCCGCCCCTGATCTCGAAGCGCCAGGCCTCGGACGGTCGCCGGAGCGGACCTACCTGCGGACCACCCGGCACGGGCGCGGCCAGGGCGGGACTGCTCGGCGTGGTCAGTGCCCGGCGCTCTGCCCACCGTCGACGGGCAGGATCACACCGGTCACGAAGGGGGCCTCCTCCAGGTAGACCACCGCGTCGGTGATGTCGCTGATCTCGCCCATGCGACCCACCGGGTGCAGTTCGGCGAGGGTCGCGTGGTACTCCTCCGGGTGCATGGGCGTCTTGATCGTGCCCAGGGCGACCGCGTTGGAGCGGATCCCCTGGGAGGCGTACTCGATGGCCAGGGCCTTGGTGGCGGCCTGGAGCCCGCCCTTGGACAGGGAGGCGAGTACGGAGGGCACGTGGGAGTTGGGGTGCTCGACGAGGCTGGTCGTGATCTGCACGATGTGTCCGCCGCCCTGCCTGAGCATCTGCTCGATCGCGAGTTGGCTCATCCGGAAGAAGCCGTTGACGTTCACGCCCATCGCCGCGTCGTAGTCGTCCTCGGTGAACTCGGTGAACGGCTTGGAGATGAAGATCCCCGCGTTGTTGACGAGCGTGTCGATGCGACCGAACCGCTCCAGGCCAGCCGCGATGACGCGCTCGGCGGTGGCGCGGTCGGAGACGTCCCCCTGGATGGCCAGTACGTCGACGTCGTGCGACTCCTCGATGGTGCGCGAGGTGGCGACGACGGCGTAGCCCAGCTTGCGGTAGGCGGTGACGAGCCCCGCGCCGATGCCCTGTGATGCGCCGGTGATGACGGCGACCTTCTGTCCCTGGGTGTTCATGATGGCCTCCCTGCGGGTGATGAAAGCGGCCCTAGCCGACCGGTCATCTAAAAGTAGATGACCGGTCGAGAATGGTCAACGCAAGAGCCTGCGATCTGGGACGCCGGGCCGATGTCAGACCTCACTGCTCCTGTGAGAGCGCGATGCGGGCCGAGAGTGGCGCGGCGGGCTGTGACGGGGGAGACATGGGGTGGTCTTGCTGTTTATAGACCGGTCATCTACTTTCTACTAGACCGGTCGGCTACTGATTCGGGTCCTTCACTCACTCACCCCAAGAATGGAGGTCACGACCGTGACCACTCCCGTGAACGTCGCAATCGTCTACTACTCCTCCACCGGCACCATCACCGAGATCGCCAAGGAACTGCGCGATGCCGCGGTCAAGGCCGGCGCCGAAGTCCGCCTGGTCAAGGCGCCGGAGCTCGCTCCCTGGGAAGCCATCCAGTCGAACCCGGCGTGGGCCGCCAATCATGCCGCCACGGCTGACATCCCGGAGGCATCCGTGGAGGACATCGAGTGGGCCGACGCGGTCCTGTTCGGCACCGCGACGCGCTTCGGCAATCTGTCCGCCCAGCTCAAGCAGTTCATGGACACGCTCGGAGGCCTGTGGGCACAGGGCAAGCTGGCGGACAAGGTCTACAGCGGCTTCACGTCGTCCGCGACCGCCCACGCGGGGCAGGAGACCACGCTCCAGGCGCTGTACACCTCGGTCCATCACTTCGGAGGCATTGTCGTCGCTCCCGGCTTCACCGACTCGGTCAAGTTCGCGGACGGCAACCCCTACGGCACCTCCCATGTGGATGGGCAGGGCACCCAGCCGGTGAACGACACCACGCGCGCTGCCGCACGCCATCAGGCGGAGCGGGTCGTGCAGGTCGCCGCGAAGCTGAAGGCTGCCGCGTAGCCGGACAAGTCTGCCTGACGCGCACGTCGGCGTCGCTGCTCGAACAGCGGCGCCGACCTGCGTCCGTGTCCGGCGGAGTTACTAGACGACCGGTTTGCTTCCCTGAGTAGTCGAATGGTCGTATACTTGCCGCATGGGACGATCGAGCGATGCCAGGAGCAAGATCCTCAGTGCTGCGCAGTCACTCATCGAACTGCGGGGCTACTCGGCACTGGGCGTGGCGGAGATCTGCAAGGCGGCAGGGGTGCCCAAGGGCAGCTTCTACTACTTCTTCGAGTCCAAGGAGGCCCTGGCGCTGGCCGTGCTCGATGAGCAGTGGGCTGCTCAGCGTCGCGACTGGGACCGTGCGCTGCGAAGCGACCAGGAACCCCTGTTGCGGCTCCGGCAGCTGTTCGAGGACACCGCGGCCGCTCAGCGCGCAGGCCAGGCGACGTGCGGAACTGTGTCCGGGTGCATGTTCGGCAACCTCACGCTGGAGCTGAGCAACCAGACGGAGCCCATCCGGGAGCGTCTGCAGGAGATCTTCGACACCCAGGTCGAGATGGTCGAAGAGGTGATCGCGGCCGCTCTCGAGCGCGGTGACGTGACGGTCGCCGGCACCGGTGACGCAGCTCGCTCCGTCGTCGCCCAACTGGAGGGGCAGGTGCTGTTCGCGAAGCTCTACAACAACACCGCCCAGCTCGATGCTCTCTGGCTGAACTGTCTCGCTCTCCTGGGAGCTCGCGCCCCGGAACGGGGCGTGGCCGCGGTCTGACCGCGGTCGCACGGCATCGAGTCTCAAGCCGCTCCCACGCGACGGCCTGGCCGCGGGGCCGTCCGCTCGACTGGTCGCAGCACTCACCCCTTGGCCTCTCGAAGGCCAAGGGGTGAGTGCTGCGGGTGGCCGGGCCGGGGCGGCGTCACGCGAACTTGACGTCCTCGATGTCGATCGTGACGAGTTCGATGTCGCGCACCACCACGCCGCCGTCCCCGAGTGGGTGGACGCGGCGCCTGGTAGGCACCATGATCCCGCCGAACTCGGCGTGGTCGAAGGTGTAATGCGCGGCCGGTCCGGCGTTGAGGACCTCTGCGGTGTAGTCGTGCCTGCGGAGCAGCCCGTCCTTGTCGAAGTAGAAGACCTGCTCCCGGCTGTGCGTGGCGACGCCGTCGGGGAACGTGACCTTGAGCCTGCTCCAGGTCTCGCCTCCCTCGGTCACGGCAGGCAGCTCCTCGGCTCGGAAACCGGGCGAGACGAAGGTGAAGGGGGACGTCAGGTAAGTCCACATCGCGTAACCGGCGAAGTAGGCGACGTGCAGGTCGTCCCAGGGGGTTTCGAGGGTGTGACCCGCGAAGGCGTCGCGGGGCGACCGGCGTTCGGACCGCACCTCGCCGTAGTCGTTCTCCACGGCCACGCGCTCGGCGGTGAAGGAGGTGCGCAGGCCCGGCGCGGTGAAGGGGTAGTGGCTCGCATGCTGTCGATGCAGGTCGACTCGTACAGCAGCACGGTCCAAAACGCCCTCCTGGCCCTTCATCGCCCACAGCGCCCCTCCGGAGCGGAAGTCGACCGTGACCGACTCGTAGCGTGAGAAGCGGTCCAGGCCGCCGTGCGCCTCGATGACCTTGGTCGTGAGATCACTCATGTCGTTGTCTCCCTGTGTGGTGGTCATTGCTTCGTTTGATAATGACCGGTCGTCTTAAAGGAGGCAAGCGTACTGTCCGTGTCTCTGCTCACGGAATCCCGCTGTCCTGCGTGTATCGACCGACAACGGGGAAGTGGGCCTGGTATCGTCGAATGTGACCGATCGTCTTAAGCGGGAACAAGGAGAACCAGGAGGTCCAGCGGTGCCCAGAGCGAGTCTGCGGGAGAACCTTGTCGCTGCGGCGGTCGAGCAGTTCCATGCTCGGGGCTACGCGGCGACGGGGGTGAAGGACATCACCGATGCTGCCGGGGCCCCCAAAGGGTCCTTCTACAACCACTTCCCGAGCAAGGAAGCCCTGGCCGTCGTGGCGCTGGACCGGTACGGCGCCACTCGGCGGCTGGAGAGGCTCCATGACCGGTCGGTCGCTCCGCTGACCCGGCTGCGCGAGCACTTCGAGTTCCTGCGCGACGAGAACATCAAGGCCGAGTTCCACCGGGGTTGCCTCGTGGGTGACCTCGCCGTCGAGGTCGCTGATCACAGCGATTCGGTGCGTGCGACGGTGCACGACAGTTTCCAGGCCTGGTCCGACGCCCTCGCCATCGCCATCACGGATGCCCAGCAGACGGGCGAGGTGGCGAAGACGCTGGAGGCGTCCACCCTGGCGCGCTTCGTGCTGAACGCGTGGGAAGGCGCACTGATCAGTGCCCGGGCCGACCGTTCGGCTCGGTCGTTCGAAGCCTTCTTCACGGTTGTCTTCGGGGTGTTGCTGCGGTGAGTCGGAGGCGGGAGACCGGCGCTCTTGGTCATGGCCGGCGCCCCGGTCCTCCGGCGTGGTGAACGCCGCCGCAGGCATGACCGCCGCGGGGCCACCCGGTTCTCCGACTTCCGAGAGCGTCTGCATGTGGCGAGTGACGTCCTGACCCAGCGGCTCGGTGTTCCTGGTGGACGGGGGAGCTCTGGACAAGCAACCCTGCCGCGAGGCGGGCAGCCGCCCGCAGATGGCCTGCCACCTGACTCCCGCCGGGCGGGACCTCATGGTGGTCCCGGCGCCCTCCAGCAATGGGGCGATCACAACGGACCGCACCCCCGACGGCCCGCTGGTGGGCCGAGGCAGCAGAACGAGTGGCCGATCCCTGCGAGTTGCCTTCGTCGCCGACGAAGCTGCTTCTCGAGGGCGGAAGCGGGCGCTTTCGTACGTTGCAGCAGTCCAGCAGTCCAGCAGTCCAGCAGATCGACGATCTCGAACTGGGCGTCGCTGCGCTGGAAGTCATCGGGCGAAGGTGTCCGCTTCCCGGTCTTCCAGCAGGTCAACGGGGGAACCGCTGGTTGAGATAGGGCGTGTGGCAGGCGATGCCGTGACGGCCGCGGCGCGGGTAGTTGGAGATCATGTCGTCGGCGGAAGCTTCCCGGCCCCGGCTCTTGCTCTTGCGGATCTCGAAGTCCATCGCATCCCTTGAACTGGGGTGTTGCAACGACCACTAGAACTCAAGTCCCAGGGATGGCCTTTTCTCATGTCCTGGGTCGACTCGACCATGATCGCTGATGCCTCGCAGAACCCGGCCCGGGCGCGATGGGATCCGTCGCCGGGGCCGGGTCCTTGACCGGTTGTTCGACTCGGCGGGACTGGACGGGGCGAGTCGCTTCAGCGATCCCGAGGCCGGGAGTCCACCACCTCGGGGCCATTAACCGTCAAGCGCTGCAAGGAGTGTTGCCTGGGCAGAAGCGGAAGTCAGGCCACCCACTCTTTGAGTTGGCGCACGAGTCCGGCGGGGTCGTCGCCGGTCGGGGTCACCTGGAGATTGGTTACGCCGGACTCGCGGAAGGCTTCGATCCGCTCCCGAACGTAAGAGGCTGTGCCGACGAAGTTGATCTGTTCAAGGAGTTGGAATGGGACCTTGGCCTCAGCTTCCTTCTTCTTGCCGTCGAGGTAGAGGTCCTGGATCTCCTTGGCCTCGGCTTCGTAGCCGTAGCGTCGGACGAGGTCGTTGAAGAAGTTCTTGCCGCGGGCGCCCATGCCTCCGATGTAGAGCGCGAGTATCGGCCGCGCGAGGTCGAGTATCTCCTTCACGTCCTCGCCGATAGCGACGATGCCACCGGCGACGACTTCCAGGGGCGCGAGGTTCTTGGAGCGCTTCGCGGTTCCCGCGGCAAGCGCGTCGCCCCATACCCCGGCGGCGCCCTCGGGGGAGTACAGGAAAGGCAGCCAGCCGTCGGCGTACTCCGCCGCGCCTTCGACTGATTTCGGTCCCAGCGCGGCGATGTACAGCGGAACCGAGGGGCGTAGCGGCTTGGTCATGATCTTCAGCGGCTCACCAAGGCCGGTGCCCTGACCGGCTGGGAGAGGGATCTCAAAGGAGCGGCCGCTGTAGTCGACCGTCTCGCGCCGCAGGGCCGCGCGGATGATCTCGACGGTCTCCTTGGTACGGCCGGTCGACCGTACGAAGGGCATGCCGTGCCACCCCTCGATGATCTTCGGGTTGGAGGCGCCGAGGCCGATGATGGCGCGACCGCCGGACACGCTGTCGAGGCCGGCCGCGGTCGATGCGAGCATGGTCGGGGTGCGGGAGTAGACGTTGAGGATGGCTGCGCCGATCTCCACGCTTGAGGTGCGGGCCGCCAGGTAGCCCATCAGGGTTGGCGAGTCGTAGCCGTACCCCTCGGCGACCCAGACGGTGTCGAGCCCGGCCGCCTCAAGTCGAGTGATGTGGTCAGCGGCCTCGCTCGGGTCGGTGCCGTAGGTGAGCATCGTCGAGATCTTCATGGTCCGCTTCATGAACAGTGCCTCACTTCGAAGTCGGCGAGTCGAAGCTCGCGCCCATGCCGATGCCGGCGCCACCGTCGACCGGGATCACCGCGCCGGTGACGAATCGCAAGTTGGGTGACACGAGCGCACCGACCAGGTCGGCAAACTCACGGGGCTCCCCGATGCGTCCCATCGGCACCCCGTTCCCGAGGCTGGCTTTGGACAGCTCTGGCTGCCGTTCCAGCATTCCGCCCAGCAGGGCGGTGTCGAAGAATCCGGACAACAGAGTGTTGACGTTGATGTCCTGCCTGGCGACCTCCAGGGCGAGGGTCCTGGCGTAGCCGATCACCGCCGACCACACGCCGACGGACGCCGCCATGCCGACGGCCGGGCGCTCGACGACGCCGGAGACCACGTTGAGGATGCTGCCGCCTTCGGTGGTCATGTACGGCAAGGTGGCTCGCACAGACCTGACGACGTAGAAGAAGTGGCGCTCGAAGGCCTTCAGCCACACCTCGTCGGTGAGCTCGGAGACGCGCCGGATCGGCGGTCCGCCGTCGTTGTTGACCAGAACGTGAACGGCTGGACCGAACCGCTCAAGGGTCGAGGCGGTGACGCGCTCGATGTCGGTGTCGGCCGAGCAGTCGGCGGCCAGCCCGAGGACTTTCTCCTCGCCGTATGCGCCGGCAAGTCGTTGCGCGGCGGCTGTGATCTTCTCCGCGCGTCGCGCGAAGATCGTGACATTGGCGCCTTCCTTGAGAAGACGATCGGCGATGGCGTACCCCAGGCCGTCGCTGCCACCGCCGACGATGGCGACCTTGCCGGTCAGTCCGACGTCCATCACCGAACTCCGATCGAGGTGAGGAAGGACTCGGCGTTGCCGGAGAACACGTCATCGAGGACGTCGGAGGAGAAGCCCTCCTCGCGCCACTCCTCGACCAGCCTCTCGTGGGCGAGCATCGGGTAGTCGGCTCCGAAGAAGACCTTCTTGCGCAGCCGCTTGCCGATCTCGCGCTTGAGCTCGTCGGGGAAGTAGCGCGGTGACCAACCGTGGAGCTCCATCCACACGTTCGCCTTGTGCAGTGCGACCGCGATCATCTCCGACTGCCAGGGCCACGCCACCTGTGCCGCGATCACGTTCAGTTCGGGATGCTTGGCCGCGACGCGGTCGACGTAACGGGGGTGGCAGCCCTCCAGGGTGATGCCCATGCCTCCGCGGGTACCGGCCCCAGTGGCCGACATGCCGACATGGATCAGGACGGGACGGTTGGCGTCGATGCACATGTTCAGACAGGTCTCCCATTCCGGCTGGTCGGGTGTCCCGGCCGGTGTGAACGAGTGGACCGTCAGTCCGACGAGTCCCGTCCCCTCGCTCAGGCAACGCTCGAGTGCCTTGACATGAGCTGGTTGCGTGGGATCGATGCCGACCCAGTTGCCCAGTACGACGTCGGGGTGCTTGCGCGCATAGTCGAAGGCGTAGTCATGCTGGTCGCGTAGTGCACCGGCGTCCATGGTGTGGGTGAACGCGAAGTCGAGCATTGCCTTGACGTTGGCGCGGCGAAACTGGACGGCCTGCTCCTCGTCGCTGACGAAGCTCATGTCCCACTTGAAGTAGCCCTGCAGGGCCTCGCGATCCTCGGCGGTCTCGTACGGGCTTCCCTTCCATCCTCGCTCCGTGCCCCAGTGGGAGTGGAAGTCGATCAGTCGGGCTGGCGGTACGTTCACACTGAGTGCCTTTCGTGAATGGCCGTGGGAAGGGCATCGGGATGGTCAGTTGACATTGCGGGTCGAGTCGGCCCAGAACGGCGCGCGCAGGCGCTTCTTGTCGATCTTTCCCACCGGCGTGGCGGGAAGTGAGTCCACGATCACGACCTTCTTGGGCGCGTACATCGAGCCCTTGACCTGCTTCACGTAGGACTGGAGCGCGGGAATGTCGACCTGTCGCCCCGGTCGCGGGACCACGAACGCGGTGACGATCTCGCCCCAGCGGCTGTCCGGCACGCCGATGACGGCGGCTGAGCCCACCGAAGGGTGCGCTGTTAGAACGGCCTCGACTTCGCTGGCGTAGATGTTGAAACCGCCCGATATGATCATGTCCTTCTTGCGGTCCACGATGTAGATCAGGCCTTCGGCGTCTTGGCGGGCGAGGTCTCCGGTGTGGAGCCATCCCCCCTCGAGTGCCGCTTCTGTCTCGGCGGGGAGGTTCTTGTAGCCTGCATCACCCCGCGGCTCTGCATGGCGATCTCGCCCACCTCGCCCAAAGGAACGTCGTCGCCGTCGTCGTCGATGAGCCTGATGCGGTTGCCGACCACGGGACGGCCACAGGAGGCGAGTTGCTCAAGGCTCGCGGTCTCGTGTGCGGCCTTGGTCAGGACCGTCCCGATACCGGCCGACTCCGTCTGCCCGTAGATCTGGGCGAAGACCGGACCGATCCGCTCGCGAGCCTCCGCCAGGCGCACCGGCGACATCGGTCCGGTGGCGTACCAGATGACCTCAAGGCTGGAGAGGTCTCTGGGCTCCGGACGCTCCTGGTCCAACAAGGTGTAGATCATCGTCGGAAGGCCGTTCACACAATTGATGTGCTCGGCCTCGATGACGTCGAGGAACCGGCTGGGTTCGAAGCCCTGCTCGACCACGACCGTGCCGCCACGCAGCAGTGACGGGATGACGGCCAGCCCGGCCGCGTGGGTGAGCGGGGCCGCTGCCAGGTACCGCGGGAGGTGTGGCTGCTCGAAGTCGGCCATGTGCACATAGACCATCTGCACCATCGACCGATGAGGCTGCATCACGCCCTTGGGTCTGCCGGTCGTCCCCCCGGTGTACTGCAGCCAGGCGACATCCATCTCCGTCGCCGGACCACGGTCGAGCGATCGAACCGCCGAGGGCTCGCCGTCGGGCAGACCACCGGCGGCGGGGATCACCATCAGGTGTCGCAGGGAGTCGACCTCGGCGAGGACCTGGCGTCCGTGCTCCTCCAAGGGCGCGGTCACCACCAGCACCGTGGCCTCTGCGTCCTCGCAGACGGTGATGTGGTCCGTGACCGAGGCCAGGGTCTGCAGCCCGGTGAAGCGGCCGCCCAAGAGATACGTCGCGGCCTGGACGATCACGATTCAGGCATGTTCGGACTGAGCATCGTGACCCCCACGCCGAGCCCCACTCCCCGATGGGCCAGCGCGGCCACGTACTGCGAGAGGAGGTACCTGACGTGCGCGTAGGTCAGTCGCCGATCACCGGCCACGAAGGCCTCGGACGAGCTGTGCCGGCTGAGCGCCTGCATGATCAGGTCACCTAGCGTGACTCCGGAGGATGCCGTCGTGGCGGCTGCCGAAGCCGCAGCGCCGTGACCCGGAAGGTGGTGAGACATGCCTCAAAGCGTGGCCGCCGAGCGGGCGGGCGTGCCACCGATGTTCCGCCCCGAATTTGGGATAACCCGCCAGGTCGACGGAGGTAGCGCTCAGCTGTGAGCTGCACCCGCTGTGGAGCGGTAACGACCGGGAGTCTGGCCGACGAGATCGGTGAAGGCGGTGATGAAGCTGCCGGGGTTCGCCCAGCCAAGTCGCATCGCCGTCTCGGTGACCGAGGTGCCTTCACACAGTTCGAGCAGCGCTCGCTGAATCCGAAGCAGCGTGCGCCACTGATGGAAGCTCATCGACAATTCGCTGCCGAACAGCCGACTGAGAGTCCGTTCGCTCGAGCCGGTTCGGTGTCCCAACTCCGCCAGCGTCGCCGAAATGGCCGGGTCGGCGTGCAGCAGGTCGGTGACGGCCTTGAGGCGAGGATCGCTCGGTTCCGGCAGCCGTAGTGGCTCCTGCGGGGCGCGGATCAGCTCCGCGCCGATCACTGCGAGCAGCAGACGGCCACGCTCACTGGCGGCAGGCTCGTGCTCGCTGCTCATCGCCAGGTATGCCTCGCGCAGCAGCGCACTGGCCACGAAGACCGACGGCTCGGGCGGCAGTTCCTCGGACAGCGCTGCCGGAACCGGGAGCACGCGGACATCGGTCTCGCCGTAGGAGCGACTGCTGTGGACATAGAAGGGCGGCACCCACGTGATGCGGTTCGCCGGCGCCACCCAGGTGCCGACCTTGGTCGTCGTGACGAGCGCCCCGGAGGCGGCGTACCTCAGCTGGCCGTAGTCATGGAAGTGTGCGGCGATGTCCTCACCGTGCGCCATGGGCTCGCAGACCGGCGAGTCGTCGGTCCAGAACACTGCCTGCTGCGCAACCTCAGTCATCAGCAGAGAGCATAGCTCGCGTTGGCGGGCCATCAGAATAGGAGACTACAAATCCCGTAACGCGCCGCCCGTGAGGGCCCACTCCGCATCGCTCATGTCTGAGGCGTATCGGGGCCGGCGCTCCGGCCGGTCGGCCGCATTCCGCATCTCCTCGCCTGCGGCCTCCGCCCTCGCCGAATTGGACGTCCGCGGACGACCGCGTCCCCTCGTCGCCCGCGCCCGCCCCAGCCTGATCGACGAGTACCGGCTCTACCTGCACCATCGCTGGATGGAACGCTGCACCAACGCCTCCGCGCTGACCCGGGAGATCGAGAAACTGGGCTACCGCGGTGACGTCAACACCGTCCGTCGCCGCCTACGGCCCTATCGCACCGGAGTGATCCCGAGGGATGCCCCTGTGCCTCAGCTGACCGTCTACCGTGTCACCGACTGGATCATGCGTCGGCCCGAGCAGCTCACGGATATCGAGCGCAAGTGCCTGGACGACTTATGTGAACGCGGCAGAGAAGAGTTGCAGTAGCCGATAGGCGATCGTCGTGTGGTGGCCTGACTCTGGGCGGCGCAGGAGATGACGAGGGGTGCAGCGCCGGGCGGGAAGCTGAAGCTGATCGCAGATGGTGGGGCGAATTGCTCGTCCTCGGCTGACGCATCCCTTTTTCACCTCTTGGCCCTTGTCGAGATGCTGGCCAACCCGGCTTGCACGTGGAGGCAACGCCCGAGCAGCGCATCTTCAGTCAAGCAGTGCCGGAGTCCATGCTCAGCCCCGGTGGAGTACGAACTCCGCAACGCGCCAGCAGCGTGAAACCAGGCAACAGGCCCGGGGCGCAGCACTTCGTCCTCGACCTCGTCTGCTGACAGGGGGCCGCCACGCTCTTCGTGGCGCTGCGCCGGGTAGTACACGAACCTCAGCATCTTTGACGTCACGGACAACGACCGGCTGAACGAACTCCTGTGGGGCCCACCGCTTTTCACCCCTCCGTCATCCCGTCAGAGACGATCGTGATCAATCCGAAACGTGCTGAACTCGTAGAGGAGTGGCGGGAGTTGTGAAAGGTGAGGAGAATTCAGCTTGCTTCGCCGTACTTGAAGTGGGCGAAGTGGCGCGAGCGGCTCGGTCACGCGGATCCAATGCGTCCCCGTGCGTGTCGGCGCTCGCGCTCAGCCACCTCCCACACATTTCGATCCACAGAGGCCTACTTTGTCGCGTTCGCAACAATCCAGGACAATGGCAGCGCTCGCCGCATCCGCTTTTCTCACCGTCGCGGTCCCCGTGATCGGGGCGGGAGCGGCAAGCGCCACGCCGTCCGGTGGGTGTCAATCCGCCACGGTTCAGTACCGCATCGTCGGCGTCGACGGAAATGTCGTCGGTGCCGACTGGACCTCCCAGGGCGGGTTCCACGCCTGGGACACCGTCCCCGAAACCGTCGAGGTCCGGCTGGCTCCGGGCCAGAGCGTCGGGGACGGCTGCAAGTACCCGGTCTCCCTTGCCGAATACACGGCCGAAGGGGCGAACTGGTACACCTCCGGCCGACAGTCCCTGGTCGACAAGGCCACGGTCTACCTGACCGCCGCCGACGTCGCGGCTCCGGACGATGCCCAGCGGGCCTGGCAGAAGCTGACCGTGAAGACGCCTGACTGCTACGGCCAGATCGATCTGTACGGCGACGACATCACCTACGACGGCGGGACGGGCGAAGGGCACGGCCCCGCTCCCTACCAGCCCGACGGCGTCATCACTCCCTACCACCTCATAGCCGCGTGGAACGGTGGCGAGAAGCCGTGCACCCCCAGTACACCCAATTCGCCCACCCCTACCCCGTCGGAGCCGACGCCGAGCGCTCCCGCCACCCCCACGACTCCCGCGGACAACCCGCCCCCGACCGAGGCGACGACCCCGCCGACCACTCCGAAGCCCTCCGCGACACCGCCCACGACCCCGGACGTACCCCCGCTGGAGTCGACGCCGCCCACCACCCCGGAGCCGACGCCGAGCGACAGCACACCGCCGTTGGCGGAGACGGGTTCGAGCGCGCCGACCGGTCTGATCGCGGCTGGTGCGGCCCTGATCGTGGCCCTCGGCGCCGGGGCGATGTACGCGGCGAGCCGCCGCACGCGTCGCTCGTGACGGGGCCATACCGGACCACCTTCGTGCCGTAGCCCACACCCGACGACTCCGCCCTCGGTCGGCACTTTCGTGCCGTCGACGATCGAGGCGGAGCCGTCGGTGTGCCGAGTTCAAGGGCACGGGCGACGATTACTCACCAGACTGTGCCCGGCACATCGGCAAGTGCCTGGACGTGGGGAGTGAGACGGCCGGCTGGAACGGGGGCTGATACTGGTGAGCTTGCATGTTGGGGTGCGTATTCAGCGGATGAGTCCGGCTCCTGATTACTGACTGTTTCCTGTCACGGTGGTCCAGCCGGATCGAGGTGGCCGAGCCATGCGTCTTGGGCGTCGGCGAGCCCAAGGCCCTGTAAAGACCCCGCTTCGGCTGTGCAGGTTCGACCCCTGCCCCCTCCCGCTCGCGGACTGCCGGTCATCACCACGGGACGGCTACCACTCCTCCGCCTTCGCGGCCACTGGCTGCATCACGGTGGATTCGCAGCCAGTTGTGCCGTCATGGTGCTCGGCGAGGGCTCTGGGACGGCCATCGGCCATCTGACAGAAGCGATCCAGTATGCAGTCGGGACAGCGCGGCCCCAGCAGTGGAGTCTGGTGCAGCGATATCTCGGCGACGCCTAGTCGAACGCCCTGAGGCCACCGCAGCCTGATCACCCTTCACGCACGACAAGCACGGGATCATGAGGCAGGCTGCCGGAATGAGATCTCGAACCGGTGGTATGTGGTGGGGAACAGCGATCGAGGCGCCGGACCCCAGCGGCCTGGCGAAGTTTTACGCCGAACTCCTCGATTGGCACATCGGGCACGAGGAGCCGGGCACGGCCATCGTCGCCGCCTCTCCGCAGGGGCCATTCTTCGTGTTCCAGCAGGCGGACGGCTATCGGGCTCCGGTGTGGCCTCCGGTCGAGGGCGGACAGCGCCCGATGATGCACTTGGACTTCCAGGTCGGCGATCTGGATTCGGCGGTCGCCGAGGCGGTGGCCCTGGGCGCCACGCTGGCGGAGTTCCAGCCGCAGGAGAGCGTCCGGGTGCTCTTCGACCCGGCCGGACACCCCTTCTGCCTGTGCCTGGACGAGGGATGATCGGCTGGAACGCGCGTCACTCCATCCACAGCTCTTAACAAGGACTCCCAATTTCGCCATCGTCACGTGTCGTGCAGCCACGGCGCGTAGGACACCCCGATGATCAGTCCTTCCTCGCTCAGGGTCCGCGCGATCGTCTGGCCCCACGGTTCGGTGCAGGCCGGGTGCGGCAGCGGGAACCCACGCTCCTCGAGTTCCCTGCCCGCAGCCGCGTCAGCCGCCTCGTTGGCGACTTCAAACTCGATGGACGCTTGTGGGACCGCTCGGTCGGTTGGCCATTCTGTGGTTCCGAAGCACGCCGGGCGGCTTGGGAGAGCGACCATACGCCGAAGTGCTTGCTGCCGGCGATGTTCTCGCTGGAGTAGTACTCGTCCCCCTCGTGCTTTGCCCCTGGTTCCGTCGGAGACGGTCAGCGGCTCCGGTGCGTCCGTGGCGTCGTTTTGAATCCGCCCCGTCAGTAGCTGAAGGTGGTCGCGCCCTCGTCGCCGATCCACTGCCACATGGGGACGGTTCCACCCAGTTCCGCCCCTTCGATCAGGTACTGCTTGTCGAGCTTGCGCGCGTCGAAGCAAATGGGACAGACCAGATAGCGCCCACCCGCCTTGGCGTACCGGGCCACGAGCTCTGCCAGCGCCGGGCAGCCGTCGCAGGCGACGCCGGTCGCCACGCCGTCCATGGTCAGCCGGGTGGCCTCCTTCGTGAGGAACATGAGCGTGGGACGCCCCATTTCCGCCGCACCGACGGCCACCAGGAACGCCACGGTGACCCGCTCGGGGTCCTCCAGGCCGGTGGTCAGGCTGATGACCGCTTTACCAGGCATGTAGCTCCTCCTCGGGGGCGTGTTCTGTAGCCATTCCTGAGACTGGGGGACGCGCCACCGCCGGCCTAGTACGTTTTTTGTAGCGGCGACGTCCGAACCGCGCGAAGAGGACGGGGCCCCAATGAAGCGCTACGGCCAGTACTGCCCGGTCGCCCGGGCCGCAGAGGTCCTCGCCGAACGGTGGACGCTCCTGATCATCCGTGAACTGCTCTGGGGCGAGGACCGGTTCAACGCCATCCATCGCGGCCTGCCCCGGGTGTCGCCGTCGCTGCTGGCGACACGGCTACGCGAGCTGCAGCGGGCCGGTCTCGTACAGCGCCACCTCATCGACGACGAGCCCCGCTACCGCCTCACCCCGGCCGGGGAGGAACTGCGGCCGCTACTGGAGCAGATGGGCGCGTGGGGCGCACGCTGGATGCAGGAGCTGCGCCCGGACGAGTTCGACCCTGTACTCCTGATGCTCGACATCAGCCGGGACTCCCGACCGGCACGCATGCCCGAGCGCGCAGCTACAGTACAGCTCCAATTCCATGACGCGCCCACCGGTCAGCAGCTCTGGTGGCTGGTCCTGTCCCGGTCCGCCGGTGCGGACGTGTGCGACACCGACCCCGGATTCCCCATCAGTGTGTGGCTGGAGACCGACGTGCCGACCCTCACCCGCATCTGGATGGGCGACATGAGCTGGTCAGCGGCTCTCCGCGACGAAGCGCTGCGCATGACCGGCGACCACACCGCCTGCCGTGCCCTGCCGAAGTGGCTCCACCTCAGCCCGTTCGCCGCCGTCGAGCGGGCGGCGGTCTCGTTGCCCCGATAACGGCACCGCCGGAAAGGACTCGACGACTCCAGCGAGCGCGCTCCCGCGGCTCCGACACTAGTGGCCTGCGTCGCGCGGTCCCGGCCGACCGGCGAGGTCCTCGCGAGCGTCGAGCGTGCCGCTGCCAGAAAGGAAATGCGCACACAATGAAGGTCATCATCGTCGGTGCCGGCGTGCTGGGCGTGAGCGTCGCGAGGCAGCTTGCCATTGCCGGCGAGGACGTTCTCCTGCTCGATCAGCGGGGAGCCGGCACCGGTACGACCGCGACCACCTTCGCCTGGACCAACTCCAGCCGGAAGCCCGACCCGGACTACCACCGGCTGAACCTCGCGGGGATGGAGGAGCACACCAGGCTCGCCGCGCAACTGGACGGCGCACCCTCGTACTTCCCCAGCGGGGCGCTGCAGTGGGCGGACGCCGCAAACGAGCGGCGGCTCGCCGACAACGTGGAACGACTGCAGGCGCTGGGCTACCCCGCACACTGGGTCACCCCCAACGAAGCGGCGCGGATCGCAGGCGCCGTCCGCATCCCGGCGGCCATCACGTCCATCGCGCACTTCCCCAGCGAGGGATACGTTCTGCCGGACCGTTTCGTGAACAACCTGCTGGCGGACGCCGAGGAGCACGGAGCCACGTGCGCGATCGGCGAAGTCGTAGCCATCGACGACAGGCCTGACGAAGTATCCGTCACCCTGGCCGGAGGCGAGGTCCGCACGGGCGACCGAGTCGTCCTGGCGGCAGGCCGCTGGACAGAACGGCTCGCCGCACGGGCTGGGATCGACGTTCCCATGGTGGCGGATGCCGGTCGCGGAGCGCAGACCGTCGGCCTGCTCGGGTACGCCAGGTCACCACAACTCGACCTGCGCTGTGTGATCCACAGCCCCGGCCTCAACCTCCGTCCCGAGGCCGGCGGGCATACCGTCCTGCAGGCTCTCGATCTGAACGCCGACGTCGATCCGGCAGACCCTCCGTCCGCGGACGGGGACATCGCGCGCACCCTCGCGCAGCGGTTCTCCGCACTGCTGCCCGACCCGGGCCGGGCACCGGAGATCGACCTGCGCATCGGCTTGCGGTCACTGCCCGCGGACGGCCACACCGTCGCCGGCTATGCCTCCACGCGGTCCCGCGTCTACTGCCTCGTCTCGCACAGCGGGGTCACCCTGGCGCCGATTCTGGGACGGCTGGTCGCGGCCGAGATCTCAACCGATCAGGAGCAGGACCTCCTTGGGGCCTTCCGGCCCACACGATTCACCGGCGTACGACGCTCGGACATCGAGGTGGATCAACACGCCACCGGTCTGGGCGAGCAGTAGCCGACAGCAGCGACGCGTGTGCACGGTCCTGCCGCGGCATCGTGGCGGTGCGCTCGGGATAGGCAGCCTTGAGCGAGCGCATCGCGGTCGTGTCGGTTGAGGCCGAACAGCCGGATCAGGCGCCGCAGAGTCCGCATCGACATCCCGGTTCGCTTGAAGTGAGCCGCTCATGGGGGAGCGGTGAGGAATCCGGTGACCGCTCGTCGGTACACCTGGGGCTGTTCGGCGTCGATGATGTGTCCCGCTCCCGCGATGGTCCGGAGCGTGGCATTCGGGAGGACGTCGCGGTACTCGCGGGCGATGGCGGGGTTCTTGTAGTCGCAGGCGCCGCGCAGGATCAGTACCGGGACGCTCAGGCGGCGCAGCGCTGGACGCGGGTCGGGGACGGTGAGCTGGTCATCGGTGGTGAGCTGGTTGGAGTAGAAGCCGGGCAGCGAGGCCGGCAGGTTCTTGAGCGGTCGGCCGGGATGGCAGGTGGCCGCCGGGGCGGCGATGGCCAACAGCTTGGCGAAGACGGGGTCGAGTTCGGCGTCGGGGACCAGTGCGTGGGCGGCGCGCGGATCGGCGTCCATGAGCAGCGACCAGGCCGCCAGGCGGGAACTGGCCTCAAGGGCGTCGATCCCGCGTTCCTGCGCGGGCGTGAGCCGGTCCCAGATGTCTCCCTCGTCGCGGTCCTGCCACGCCGGTGCCCACAGGACGCCGGGGGAGGTGAGCACCATCCGGGTCACCCGGTCGGGGTGCGCGGCCAGGTATTCGGCGGCGAGCGTCGCACCCCAGGAGGCGCCGAGCAGTACGACACGGTCGGCGCCGATCCGCACTCGTACGGCCTCCAGATCGGCGACCTGACGGGCGACCGTGTAGCCGGTCGGGTCGGCCAGCCGGTTCGAGCGGCCCGAACCGAGCTGGTCGTAGGCGTATACGTCGTAGCCGCGCGCGGCGAGGGCGCGTTCCACCGAATCGGGGCCGTCTCCGGGGGTACCCGGGCCGCCGTGCAGGACGATCACCGGAGTGGGGTGCGGGGTGCCCTGGGCGCGCTGGAGCGTATAGGCGAGCCGTGATCCGGTCGGCAGGTTCCAGTAGCCGGTCGGTTCGGACCGGGGCTGCGGCGCAGCCACATCGAAGGGCTGAAACACCGTCAGAAATGCGGCGAGCGAGGTGATCAGTGACACGGCCGCGGTGACGGCGGCGGTCACGCCCCGTCGGCGCACGGCCCCGTACACCGGCAGTCCACAGGCCACGATCAGCGCCGCCAGCGCCGCGGCCACGAGGAGCGGGATACGGGGTGTCGCCGTGGCGGTGACCAGAAAGGCGGCGGCCGCGGCGACCGGTCCCAGCACAACGCCCAGCGGGATCAGGACAACGGCCAGCAGCACACGGCGTCGCCTGGGCTTCACCGGCACTGCCTGGTAAGGAAGTTGGGTTGTTGTCGTCATACGGCGATGCTCGGCCCGGCACACGACAAGGCGCGTCAGCCGGTCCGGGCGGGCCGGTCCCCGTACGGGTGGACCCGAAGTCCACCGCGAGGGGGACGGCCGCGCACGCTCGCGCCCGTAGCGTGGCCTGCGTGGGGGAGATACGTACGCGATGGCGGCCCGACCATGACGTCGACCGCGGACCGCTGTGGATGCTGCTCGACCTGATCACCGCGTACCTCTCGGCGGTCATCGCCATCGGGCCGTCCGACCACACCGCGTCGATGCTGAGCGGCCCTGTGGTCGAACGGACCTGCGCGGTGGTGTGGTTCGTGGCGATCGCGGGTCGCCGCTACGCACCCGGATGCGCGCTGTGGGCCGCGGCATCGGCCACCGTGGCGGCGTCGGCATCCGGGGCGCCCGTCACCAATGTCTCGCTGGCCACCGCGCTCGCCCTGACCCTGGTCGTGCAGGGCCGTCCGCCCCAACGCGCCCTGGAGATCGCGGTGTTGCCGGTCGCCGCCGTGCTCGCCGTCCTGGCCGACGACTCGGACGCGTTCGTCCCGGCCGTCGCCGTGCACACGGTGGCCTGGCTCGTCGGGCGCGCCGGAAGGTCGCGCTGGGAGACTGTGCAGGCGCTGCGGGCCCGCGACCGCGAGCGCGTCGTGACCGCTGAACGGACGTGGATGGCACGGGAGTTGCATGACGCGGTCGGACACGCGGTCACCGTGATGGTGACCCACGCGGGCGCGGCCCGCCTCTCCCTGGGCGAGGACCGGTCGCCGGTGCGGGAGGCGCTGTCCCGTATCGAGGAGGTGGGCCGCGGCGCGATGACGGACCTCGACCGAGTGCTGGGGTTGCTCACCGAGACGTACGACTTCGAAGGGACGCTCCGCGCACTGGTCGACCAACTGCCACCAGGCGTCACAGCTGATCTGCGGCTGCCGCCGGACCCGGCCCGGCTGCGCGAGCTGGCTCCCGCTGTCGCGGAGACGGTGCGCCGCGTGGTCCAGGAGTCACTGACCAACGTCGTACGGCACGCTCGCCCGGCCCATGCCGTCGTACGCGTCGATGTCGTCGCCGGTGCGGTACGAGTGACGGTCACCGACGACGGCACGCCGACCGAGCCCAGCTCTTTTCCCGGAGGCCGCGGCCTGACCGGCATGCGTGAGCGCGTCGCCCGCCTGGGCGGCACCTTCGAGGCCGGTGCCGCGGAGCACGGCGGCTGGCACGTGACCGCCCTGATCCCACTGAAGGAGCTGCCGTGATCCGGGTGTTGCTGGCCGACGACGAGGATCTCATGCGCGCCGGGCTGCGGATGATGCTGGACACCCAACCGGACATCACCGTGGTCGGCGAGGCGGCCGACGGCCGGGAAGCGGTACGGCTCGCGGCAGCGGCCACACCCGACATCGTCCTCATGGACATCCGTATGCCGGTCCTGGACGGGATCGCTTCGACCCGCGCCATCGTCGGCACGGCAGTGCACAACAGCCCCAAGGTCCTGGTCCTGACCACCTTCGAGCTGGACGAATACGTCTTCGCTGCCGTCCGTGCGGGCGCCAACGGATTCCTGCTCAAGCGCAGTCCCCCCGAGACATTGATCGAGGGCATCCGCACGCTCGCGGCGGGCGAGGCACTGCTCGGTCCCTCGGTCACCCGCCGCCTGCTCGCGGAGTTCGCCCGTGCCACCCCCGCTGCGCCCCCGCCCGATGTCGTCCACCGCCTGTCCCGCCTGACCGACCGCGAACGCGAGGTGCTGCTCCTGCTGGGCCGCGGCCTGTCCAACGCGGAGATCGCCGCCCGTCTCCACGTCGGCGAAGCCACGGTGAAGACCCACGTGGGCCGCGTCCTCGACAAGCTCGGCCTGCGCGACCGCGTCCACGCGGTGGTATTCGCCTTCGACCACGGACTTGTACGGCCCGGCAGCTAGGCCGTGCTTGAGATCTACTCACTGGACTTGTCGTATGAGGGCGAGTCCGACGATCAGTCGCTCAGTTCGCCGGGCACGCACGACCACCGCCCGGCGGTGAATCTGTTGCGGGCACACAACAGGATGCAGTCCGCCGATGGCGGATGAGTGAGCAGGCGATGCCATCGTAAGGCAGCAGGGCCGCCGCCGGGTGGGACCGAACAGGCCACAGTCGCTGGTGGGTGAGGAATGCGTGGGCGGCGGTGACGAGGGTGGCGTGGTGGTCCCGCGCGACCACTCACGCGGCCTGCCCGGGGGCAGCGGCCTGGGACTCTCGATCGTGGCAGGAGCAGCTGGACAAGCTCCGCACGATCGCAACGTAAGACTTCTCTGTCAAGTCCAGCGTGTTGAGCCGGAGCTGACCACCTTTGAACCGAACCAGGGAGCCGCCTACGGCCCTCGACGCTCAGGGGCGCATTCGCGTGGGGCACTCGTCGTCCTCTCGAAGTCGGACGACGGCAGGCGCGACACCTATCGGGCGCGCCCGCCGCATTGCGGCCTGTCAGTCCCTCGGTGCGACGCGGATACGGTTCCCGTCAGGATCGGCTGCGAGGAAGGTCAGCCCGAACCCCGCATCATGAGGCTCCTGCAGGATCGTGACGCCCTTGGACTGCCACTGCTTGAAGATCGCGTTGACCTCGTCGGGCCCACTGTCGATGGCCAGACACACCTCACTGGTACGCGGGACGTCCGCTGACAGATCCTCGAACTGGCCGGACCACACAGCGAGGTCAGCGCCTGGCCCGAGGTCGAAGGTGATGTATCCCGGAGTCTCGAACGACGGGCTCATGCCGAGGAGGTCTCCGTAGAAACGCGCTGCGGCGGGAGCGTTGTTCACGTAGACGATGGACATGACGGATGTGGTCATGGTTCTTCCTTCTCGCAGGTGGTAGGTACGCATCCGCCAGCCTGGCCGGGATATGCGCCGCATCATGTCGCAATTCCTGAAAAGCTTGGTGTGTGACCCCAGACCGCTTCTTCTCCCTGATGCTGCTCCTGGCATCGAGGAATGCCGTGACCACACAGGAACTTGCCTCGGCGCTGGGGGTGTCCCTTCGAACCGTCACCCGGGACCTGAACTGGCTCCGCGACGCCGGTCTGCCGGTGACCGCGCAACGGGGCCGCCTCGGAGGCGTGACCATGCTGCCCGGGTCCGGGCTCGACCTCACGCGACTCACACCCGGCGAGCGTGATCATCTGTCGCTCACCGGGCTGGACGAGAAGCAACGTGCGGAGCTCGACGCATCGGTCGAAAGCCGGCGCGCGCTCTCCAAGATCGCCGCTGCACAGCCACGTCGAGTTGATGAGCTCCTGCCGCTCACCGATGTAGTGCACGTGGACAGCCGTCCCTGGCTCCAGGCCCGTACTTACGGCACGACTCCGGCTTCGCTGATCGGCCCGGTGCGGCGCGGTCGCCGGCTACGGATCGAGTACGACAGCCCACGCGAGCCATGCCCCCGTGACCTGGTCGTGGATCCCTACGGGCTGCTCGCCAAGGCCGGCAACTGGTACCTCGTCGCCGACTCCGCCCGAGTGCCACGGATGTACCGACTCGAACGGATCACGACGTGGAAAGAAGTCGACCAGCCACGACGGATCCGCGAGAGCCAGACCCTGGCCACCGTCGCTGCAGCGCTCATTGCTCAGTGGGAATACCACCACGCGATAGAGGTCAGCGCCACCATCGACCAGACCCAGATCGAGCGAGCGCAACGGATCTTCGGCCTACGACTCGTCCGGGACGACCATGAAGAATCCGCCACCGGCCACAAGGTAACGATCCGCTTCCTGCATCTGGAGGACGTGCGAGCACTACTGCCGTTCGGGAGCGCCATCACTGTGCACGGCCCCACCGAAGCCAGGGCTCACCTTCGCGACCTCGCCACCAATCTTGCCCACCACTATGCGCCGTCACCAACGTCCTGACCCGCAACAACTACTGATCACACTGGCTCGGAGAGCAAGGGCGATGCCGGGTGGCGCCTTCGAGTTTCTCGCAGAGCTCCTGACTGCAGCTCTCAGAGGGCGTTTCGTGGGTTGATGTCCGTTTCCAAGTGATGCTTGAGGCAGGGGTGCTGGCTGCGGCGCCGGTTACTGCTTCCTGGCTGTCGGCGGCGTGCGCCGGCATGCCTCAGTTGGTGATGCGGCCGCCGGTGACGTCCACCGTGAGGCCGGTCAGCCAGGCGGCGGCGTCGGATGCGAGGAACAGGGCTGTCTGGGCGACGTCTTCGGTCGTACCCATGCGGCCGAGCGGATGCATGGCCGCGACCTTCTGCTGGATGTCGGCCGGCATATTGGCTTCGACCTTCTCGGTGCGGATGGACGACGGCGCGATGGAGTTGACGCGGACTCCGCGGGGGCCGATCTCGGCGGCCAGGTGCCGGGTGAGCATGACCAGTCCGGCATTGGCGACGCCGTAGGCGAGGTTGGCCTGGCTGGGCTGGCGGCCGGCGGCCGAGGACATGGTGATGATCGAGCCGCGGCCGCGTTCGAGCATGCCCGGTAGGAACGCCTGGATGGTCAGGAACGCGGAGGTCAGGTCGGAGTCGAGGACCTCGTGCCAGCGCTGTTCGGTCAGTTCCGTGGAGGCGGTGGGGTGTCCCTGGCCTCCGGCGAAGGCGGCGAGGATGTCGACCGGGCCGAGGTGGGACTCGACCTGCCGGCGCACGCGGTTGAGCGCTGCCGAGTCGGTGACGTCGGCGACGACGGCGAGGGCCGTTCCGCCCCGGTCGGTGATGTCGGCGATGACCGCGTCCAGGGCCTCATGGTCTCGTCCGACCGCGCAGATCGCGGCGCCCTGGGCAGCGAAGGCCCGCGCGGTACGCGCGCCGATGCCGCGTGATCCGCCGGTGACGACGGCGGTCTTGCCCTGCAGGTCCGGGTAGTTGCTGAGCATGTGAGGGGCTCCTTGTAGGCGGGCGGCGGTAGGGGCCCGTGCGGGTCTTTACCGGTGCGGCGTGCGGCGGGTCTGCGGTATCAGGACTGCGACGACGACCAGCCACACGGTGCCGCCGAAGCGCACGACGGGAAGGAGATAGCTGAAGCCGAATGCCAGCAGGGTGAGCGTGGAGACCATCCCGACGGCGGCGAGCACCAGTCCGCTCCACGCCACGGCACGCGGCAGCAGGCCGACCAGCAGGCCCGGCACGGAGACTCCGGCGATGAGCAAGGCGAACATCACCACGTACGCGGGGCCGCCGGACAGGAACGACAGGTCGGCCAGGGCGCGTGCGAGACCGAAACTCGCGTCCGCGGGCAGTCGGCCTGCGGTCCAGGCGAACATGGCGCTGACCGTCAGTGCGCCTGCGGCCAGTACCCCTCCGACCAGGGTGATCGCCGAACCTGGCGCGGCGATGCCTAGCGCGCGCAGCCGGCGGTAGAGCACCGCTGCCGAGATCGCCAGGGGCACCGCGGAGGAGAACAGCAGGAAGGCACCGACCTTGATTGTGGTGCTGTGAGCCTGGGCGTAGTCCAGGACCGTGAGGCCCGAGGCGTCGGGGTGCGGGGTGGAGCGGTTGGCGACGACGTACGCGACGGTCAGTACGGCGAATGCCAGGACGGGGGCCAGCAGGGGCGGGCCTGACTGCCGCCGGCGTGCGGCGGTTTCGGGGGGCTGCGAGGCAGGGGCGGTGGTCATGGGTTGCTCCTCGGTCGTTTCTATACTCGCGATAATGATTACAAAGCGAAACGATTGTCAAGGAGCTATGGTGTCACCATGAGTACGAATCGTGAGGATGGCGGGTCCAGGCCCGAGGGAGGTGCGGCCTTCCTGCTGGCCCAGCTCGGAGCGCACGCGGCCGCCCGGTTCGCGGAACGGATCGCCGGGCTCGATCTGACCCCCGCACAGGCAGGGGTCTTGCGCCTGCTGGCCAGCACTCCAGGGCGCAGCCAGCGCGAACTCGCCGACCAACTCGGGATGCCGCCGAGCCGCTTCGTCCCGTTCGCCGACGAGCTGGAGGAACGCGGGTTGATCGAGCGCCGCAGGAATCCCAGCGACCGGCGCTTGTACGCACTGCACCTGACCGACGAGGGCGTCACGCTGTTGTCCGAGCTCAGAGAGGTCGCCACAGCTCACGAGCAGCAGACCTGCCAGGCACTGACCCCCGACGAGCACGAGCAGTTGCGCGCGCTGCTCCATCGCATGGCGGCGCAGCAGGGACTCAGCCCCGGAATCCACCCCGGCTACCGATGGATCAGGCCCGACCGCATGCACCGCCCTCGCGCACCGCTCACCCCCGAGGAATCACCCACCCCGGGCCAAAGCGGAACCGACTGAACCACGAGGGAGGGGCGCGGGAGAGGCCGCGCCGCCTCTGGGAGAAGTCCGGGACCACGCTCGCCACCTACGAGGCAGCCGGGTGCCACCGACGGAGACGTCCACCTGGGTGTCGCCTCCTCGCCCTCCCCGTGACCGCGGACCGGCCGGATGTGATGAAGACGCTTCGGGGAACGGCAGCCCCACACATGCAATTGCGTTCGACGAACCAGGAAGCTCGATATGTCAGAAATCGCACAGCGCACACTCATGGTCAACGGCATCGGCATGCATCTGGCGGAGGCTGGGGAGGGGCCTGCGGTCGTACTGCTGCACGGCTTTCCGGAGCTCGCGTACTCCTGGCGGCATCAGCTGACTGCCCTGGCGGCAGCCGGGTATCGGGCCATCGCCCCCGATATCCGCGGTCACGGACGCACCGACGTCCCCGCGGAGGTGGAGGCGTACGGCATGCGCACGATGATGGCCGACATCACCGGCCTGATGGACGCGCTGGAGGTGGCCGAAGCAGTAGTCGCCGGTCACGATCAAGGCGCACTGCTGGCATGGGCACTGGCCGAGGCGCACCCGGAGCGAGTGAGAGCCATCGCCGCGCTCGGTGTGCCGTACCACCCCAGGCCGCCGATGCCGCTCACGCAGGCGCTGGCCGCCTACCGCCAGGGCAAATTCAACGTCGTGACCTACTTCCAGCAGCCGCACATCCCGGAACGGGAGCTGGAGGCGGATGTGCGCGACACGCTGCTGCGAGTGTTCACCGCACAGTCCGGCGACGCCGACCCGGATCTGGTGCCGACATGGCTCACGGGCACCCCGGAGGGTGCCGGATTCCTCGACGCGCTTCCGAAGCCGGACCGGCTGCCGTACTGGCTGAGCGAGGCCGACTTGAGCCATTACACGGCGGAGTACGAGCGCACCGGCTTCAGCGGCACCCTCAACCGCTACCGCAGCATCGACGCCGACTGGTCGGACGTGCCCGAGCTCGGCACCGGCACCATCACCCAGCCCGCCGTCTACATCACCGGCGACATGGACTCCGCCTACCGGCTCGGCACGCTGGAACCGATGAAGGCCCAGCTCACGGATCTACGCGCGATCGTCATCCTGCCCGGCTGCGGCCACTGGACCCAACAAGAGCGGCCCCACGAGGTGAACGATCAGCTGATCGCCTTCCTCAACGGCCTGGACCGGACGCGGTAGCCCCCCAGCCCACAGCTTCCCCAGGAGAATCCCGCAGACAACAGGCGAGCCGAGTTGACCGGCCGAACGCAGGCCGCATCGAACAAGAGGAGCAGTCGATGTCGTACCCGCCCGCTCAATATCACGGCACCGGTGGCAGGACCAGCGCCGCCTACCGAGTCGCCCGGCAACCGCCTGAGCTGCCGATGAAGGCCGGCGCCGCGAGTTACCTCGCCACCGGCGCCAGCAGCCATGGCCAATTCGGCCTGTACCGATGGGACTTCACCGGTGCTCCCAGCGGCCCGGCACCGCACTACCACCGATCCATCTCGGAGTCGTTCTTCATACTCGCCGGCACAGTACGGCTGTTCGACGGCAACCACTGGATCGACGCGACACCGGGCGACTTCCTCTACGTATCCGAGGGCGGCGTGCACGCCTTCCGAAATGATTCCGGTCAGCCCGCCTCCATGCTTCTGCTGTTCGCGCCTGGAGCGCCGCGCGAGGCGTACTTCGAGGGCCTCGCCGGCCTCGGCGAGTTGACGGAGGACGAGAAGGCCGAGTTCTTCCTGCGCCACGACACCCACTGGCTCTGACTCGCCGAGACGATCCGCGCCACCGAGCCCCGGAACCGCCCGCGCAGGCCCCGCAGCCGTCGACCGGCTGCTGACCCGCACGATCACCGGCGCGGCAAACCACCCGTCATGGCTGCGCAACGTCGCCGCCAACCCTGAAGTGCGCCTGAACCTCGGTGGCGAGGAGGTCCCATGCGGGCCGCCATCTTGTCCTCGGAGAAGAAGAAGGAAGTGTGGCCGAAGCTGGTCGCCGCCTACGGCAGCGACGCCGCCATGCAGCGCAAGACCGACCGGGACATCCCTGTCGTGCGGCTGAGCCCGACCCCCGACCGTGGTTGACGACGCATGGCATCTCGACGTGCGGACCCTCCTGTGCGGCTGTCGCAGTTCGCGGACGAACACCGCCGGGCGATCGCCTGACGGCATTTTCCTCAAAGACTCACGAACCGCCCTCTCAGGCAGGGGCTGCTCCTCACCGCTCGAATTTGGTGTCGGGTCGCCTGCTTTCCGGGTGGGAGACCTCTGGTTGACGCTGAGAGGGCAGCGGACGGAGCACGGCCGTGCGATTGGCTGTTGATCTGCTTCGGGGAGCAGCCGACCAGGGCGGCCATGTAGGTCATGCTGATCTGGTGCTCGCCCTTGTGCCATCGAGTGGGTACGGGTGCGCGACGTTCCACGAGCTGATCCAGATAGCTCCTCAGCCGCCTCATGGACTCCCACGTGCCGACGGTCTGTTCGGCCTGCTCGGTCAGGCGTTGCATCTCCGCCTGGGCGGACACGATGTCGTCGGCGAAGTCGTCGACCACGCGCAATGCCCAGATCAGCAACGGCCCCATGGTGACCGGAGCGATCGGCTCACGGCTGTTCTCCCCGGGACCAGGGCCGGGCGTGGCAGGGAGGTAGTCGTCAACGCCATACCGGTGCCAGGGAGGCTTCACCAGTCCGGCCGGATGGGCGCTCGCGGCGTCGAACGCCCACAAGCGGTTCAACGCGACCAGTTCCTTCGTACCGTCGTTGCGGGTGGCTCCGGGCCGGCGGGCCAGGTGTGCGGCGTACGCGGTGAAGGTCTCGGCCGTGCACGCGCCGAGGCCGGATGTCCCCTGGGCGGTGAGCCAGTGGGCGAAGCGCTGCCACCGCCGCACGGTGTCGTAAATCCCGTGCGGTCCCAGGCGGGAGTGCCAGGCTGGGTGACCGACCAGAACACTCGCCGGCAACGCCGTATTGATCATCATCCAGGCCGCCATACGCATCTCTTCACGGAAGGCGTCCGGGAACTTCGACCAGTCCACGCCGACCCGCGACGCACTGGGGTTGGCGATCAACGGGGCGAGAGACCAGACGTCGTCGCCGTAGATCGAGATCGGGACGGGCCCGGGCGCGAGGATCAAGGACGGTGCGGTGACCGGAGTTCTCCATCCTGGCAAGGTCGGCATTTCGGAGGGCAGAGCGGTCACAAGTCGTAGTCCCCATGCAGAAGTTGATCGATGACATCACGGTCGGTGCCGCTGACCGAGGCGAGCGCGGCGTCCCACACGGGCTTCCCGACCCGGTCGCGTAGATCAGTGAGCCGGGCATGGGCATCGGCCCAGTCCGCGTCCCATACCGCCGGTTCCACGACGCCGCGCAAGGTGCCCAGCGCCTGGTGAAGGTGCGCCAGGCGAGGGTGATGGGCGGGCGTGACCCGCGCGTTCGGGCAGGCCGTGCACAGCAGGAACGAGGCGGCGCAGCTCTGGCCCGGCGGGCCGAACGGACTGTGCTCGTAGTCGGCGCAGCCCGCCGTCGCCGTCTCCCGCTCCCCGGCCCCGGACTTCTCGGTCAGGCGGGCGGCGAACACCGTGCGATGGGCGGCAGCCACCGCGTCCAGGGCCCCGTCGGCGATCACCGGCACGGCCGCCTGCTGGACTTGCGGCTCCGGCAGCACGTAGACGCTGTCGTGCGTGTCCTGGGTGTTCTGCCCGGGCTCGCGCCGGTGCAGCACGTTCACGGTCTTGCGGATGCGCTTGAGCGGAGAGCCGGACGGCCCTGCGGTAGGCCTGTCCCTCGTGCTCGGTGGTCTGGTGCCAGACCAGCAGCCGGTCGATGTCCGCACCGAGTAGCGCCAACACAGCCCGCGCGTGCGCGGTCGCTCCAAGGCCTCGCTGATGATCCGCCCGGACGAGTCGGCGCCGGAATCGGTGAGGTTCCGGCTCTCGAAGCGGCCGCGGTGACCTGCGCGGCGTCGCTTCTCCAGCCGCAGCCGGTAGACCGGCATCCCCGCCTCCGCCGTGCCAGGCAGCGTTTCCGGCACGGGCATCTCCGAGATCGGCGTGGAGTTCAACCCGAGCTCCGCGGCGATGAGCACCGCCAGCGCCGCCGTCTCCTTGCGGCTGAGGAAGAACCGCTTCCAGGTGTGCTGCGCCGAGTCGCCGCCCAGAGCCGGACGGTACCGACGGCGCACCCTGCGTCCCCACTCGTACAGCGGGACATCGCCGGTGCGCGCCAGCACGTCCACGGCCTCCCCGACCAGCCACTCCCGGTGCCTGGCTCAATCGCGCCCGCGCGCCAGGCCGCCAGACGGTCGGTGTTCTCCCGGATCCGTAGCAGGGCCGAGCGGAACGTGCGGCGGGCCGCGACGCGGACTTCCTTGAACTCCGCAGGTCCATAAGCCTGTTCACGGCTGGCTCCCACACGAACCGTGTGGCCATCGCCTCCCGCACCGACTACGTGAGCCGGGGATCCATCTTGAGTAGGCCGGCGATCGATGCGTACTTGCTGTAGCCGTTCGCCCGTGGCGGCACACTCAGCCGCCACGCGCTCCAGTGGGCCGTCGTCAGCCGGACCACGTCCTGCGGCACGTCGTCCAGGCCGGCGAGGAACCCCTCAAGGACCTGCGGACGCTGATGCGGACCATCGGGCAAGGCGGCCGTGCGGCCACGGCGGCTCACTGGGCCACCAGCGATCACGGCTGCGACCGCAAGGGTGGCGGCGCCCAACTGCTGGAGTGCTCAGGGCCGTGAATGGACGGATGAGCTGCCGCTGCCGGCCCCCGCGGGTGAAAGGTCTCACGGTCCTGCCCGTCATCGGTCGGCTCAGAGGGCATGTGATCCAGGTAGTTGGTGTTCTGGGATGTTCGTGTGACTGCCGACGCTGGTGGTCGTTGCCCGATGTGTGAACGGCAGCGCGCGTGCGTGATCTGCGAGAGATCGTGAACGCGATCCTGTACATCAACCGCACCGGCATCCCGTGGGAGTACCTGCCGAACGACTTCCCGCCCTACAAGACGGTGTACGACTACTACGCCAAGTGGGAAGCGGACGGCACCACGCAACAGGTCCATGATCTGTCACGGGACAAGACCCGCCGAGCCTACGGCCGCAGCCGGCCGGACGGAGCCTCGCCGGTGTTGGCCAAAAAGCACAGCAGCGGGTGGAAGCCGAAGCCGCCCTTATAGGTGGATGCAGCCTGTTGTTTCTCCGAGTGGCAGGTGACCAGCGTGGCATCGAGGTCCAGGACCAGACCGGTCAGTACACGTCCCGTGGCCCGGGCCGCGGGTATGCCCTCACGGTGCTCGGCGGCCTGCAGCCAGGCGACTTCACGGGCCTGAGCGCGGGCAGAAGCCAGCGAGGCGAGCGCGGTGTCATCGACATTGGCGGGCAGTCGCCAAGCCGTCGGTGTCGAGGCGACTGGGCCGAAGACCCCCGCCTGGTCCCGCAGTACGGCCAGGTCCGCGATGGCCTCGCCGCCGTCGGCAAGCATCACCGCCAGATCGGTGGCGATCCGGCCCGGATCATGTCCGGTCCCACGCAGCCGAAGCGGCCTGAGAGCAGCGGAGCACATGGCGGTCAGCCCGTGGCATCAGCAAGATCTGCCAGCAATCGTGCCCCGGCATGCCTGACCACACCTGAACCGTCGGCACTGACCTGAACCTTGGGACGCAACCCGATAGCCTGCACGTAGAAAGTGCCCTCCGCCTGGAACCGAACAGAACCCCTCAGCAAGGTTCATCGTCCCAGGCCAGGAAGGCACTTTCGTATGAAGGAAAATGAAGTCAGTTATGAGACTGAGAAAGCAAAGATTGCGGCGGATCACCTGGGTAGTGCCGATGCTGTCGCTCCTGGCGCTGGCCGGGTGCACCGAGGCGGCATCGTCGAAGTCGACAGCAACGCCGACGGCCAGGACGGCGACCGTCGATTGCGACCAGATCGCAGGTAGCGGCCGGACGTTCTATGAGAGCAATCCGACGTACACGGATCCCCGGGACGACAGTGCGGACTGGTCGCCGGCCTCACCGGAGGAGCAGGGGATGGATTCCGCCCTGTTGCGTACGGGGCTGACCAAGCTCGGGAACAACGCATCGTTGTTCAGCGCGCTGGTCATCCGACACGACCGTCTCGTGGCCGAGCGGTACTACCACGGTAGTGGCGCGCAGCGGAGCAATAACGTCCACTCGGCGTCGAAGAGTATTCTGCAGGCGCTGGTCCATATCGCCATCGCGAAGGGCTACATCGGAAGCCTGGACGACCCGGTGGCCGACTATCTGCCGGAGTACTTCGGCAACGCGTCCCCGGATAAGAAAAAGATCACCATCCGACACATATTGTCCATGACGTCGGGTCTCGACTGGACGGAGGATTCGACCGAAAGCCAGGTCGAGATGGCGTCGAACTGGGTCCAGGCGATTCTCGGCCGTTCGCTCGTTTCCGTCCCTGGCGCGACGTACAACTACAGCAGCGGCAATACGCACGTCGTCTCGGCCGTGCTGCAGAAGGCCACTCACATGAGCACCTGCCAGTTCGCCCACCAGTACCTGTTCGAACCGATGGGCATCGCAGCCGAGCATTGGGGCCGTGACCCGCGAGGCATCTTCTCCGGCGGGTACAACGTCTACCTGACGCCCCGGGAAATGGCCAAGTTCGGCCTGCTCTACCTGCACGACGGCAAGTGGGCTGGCCAGCCTCTCGTGCCACATGGAGCGGTGCGGGCGGCGCAAGCCCGGACCACACAGGTCGACGACACATTCGCCTATTCCGAGGGTTGGTGGATGCACACCATCTCCGGACGCTCTATGTACTTTGCCTGGGGATACGGCGGGCAGTTCATCTACGTAATCCCCAGTGCGGACATCGTGCTCGTGACCAGCGAGAACACCAGCAACACCAGTAACAACAAGGAGATCAACTCTAGGGCGTTCATTCGCGACTACCTGCTGCCCTCCATAACCGGACCCTGATCTCGGTGCCCCGCGCGTGGTCGAGGCGCGCAGGGGCACCGAGATCGGCATGGCCGTCGATCCGACCGGAGCCACCGGTACGCGCTCAGAGCGGAGGCCGACGGAGGTGCGATGACCGCGCGGTGCTTGCTGCGATCATCTTCGTTGCCACCTCCGGCCGCACCTGGCGGCAGTTGCGCCGGTCTTCGGCGCCTCCTGGCAGACGGTGCACCGACTGGTCGGCCGCTCGGGTGTGGGCCAAGTTGCACCGGGTGGTGCTGGATCGGCTCGGTGCCAACGGTGAGCTGGACTGGTCGCGTTGTGCGATCGACTCGGTCAGCGTCCACGCGGTCAAAGGGGGCCCTTGACCGGACCGAATCCGACCGATCGCGGCAAGTTGGGGTCGAAGATCCATGTCATCGGTGACCGCAACGGGCTGCCGATCTCGATCGGGATCTCCGGCGCCAACCTCCACGACAGCCAGGCCCTGGTGCCGCTGATGCGGGGCATCCCGCCGATCCGCTCCCGCTACGGGCCCAGGCGTCGGCGTCCGGCCAAGCTGCACGCGGACTAGGGCTACGGCTTCGACCACCTGCGCAACTGGCTTCGGCGGCGTCAGTTCGTGCCTCGTATCGCTCGCCGCGGGAAGGAGACCGCCGGCCGCCTGGGGCGGCACCGTTGGGTGATCGAGCGCACCATGTCCTGGCTGAACGGATGTCGACGCCTGCACCGCCGATACGAGCGTAGGGCGGAGCACTTCCTCGCCTTCGTCGGCATCGCCAGCACCCTCATCTGCTACCGCCGCACCATCGTGTGACGACCTCCAGCCCGGCTCTGCTGGGGAGCTAGGTGCGGGCGTACCAGTCGGCGATCGAATGCTTGTAGCTGTCTGGCATGCGCAGGCCAGCCACCTCCTCAGCCGCGAAGAGGCCGATCTGCTTGTGCTCGTGACTGACGACGGGTGCCACCTCGGGGGTAAGCACGTTGCAGCCATAGGTGACGATGACCACCCGGCGCTCAGGAAGCGCCTGCGGCAACGGCTGGTAGATCCACACGTCCAGCAGCGGCCCGGCCTTGACCGTCCAGCCGGTCTCTTCCTCCAACTCGCGTTCCAGGGCGGCTTCTGGCGTTGCGTCGGACGGCTCCAGCCGACCGCCGGGCAGCTCCCATTCCTCCCGCTCGTTCTGCAGCAGCAGCACGCGCCGACGGGCGTCCATGGCCACGGCCTTGACCGAGACCGGCCAGTTCAGCGAGGCAGCCATCGCGATCCTTGGGGTCGACGGCGGGGCAGTGTTCTCTACTCATCTTCCACCGACGGACGACCAACTGAGACGACTTCTTAGTCGAGTGTCCGAGGCAGGCCGAAGTACGGCGCCACCGCCGTCTCGAACCGGGTGAGCTCGCAGATCCTGTCGCCGGCGAGCCCGACCACGATGACGCCGGCGAGGTGGAGGCCGTCGGTGATCTGGTCGCGCACATACTCGCCCCATGCGGGCTGGCCGTTCGCCCGGACGGGCACCATCCGATCGATGCGCCCCAGCAGGGTGCGGATGACGCTGAAGAAGCGGTGCACGTCGTCGCTCCCGCGGTATTCGAACGGAAGAGGCGGCATCCGTACCCAGATGTCGTCGGTCATGAGCGCGATGAGCGCGTCGACGTCGAGTTGAGTGAAGGCCGCGACGAAGCGGTCGAGTAGCGCACGTTCCTCCGGCCCACCGGGTGAGGGTGGTGGCGGGACGGGGGAGCGAGTCGCGTTCATCGTCGCGCGGGCGCGTTTGAGGGCGCTGGTGACCGCGTCCTCGGTGAGCCCGAGCAGCTTGGCGGTCTCGCCGGCGCGGTACCCGAGCACGTCGCGCAGCAGGAGCACGGCGCGCTGGTTCGGCGGCAGGAGCTGGACCGCGGTGACGAACGCGAGCGAGATCGCCTCGCGGGTCTCGTATTGGGCCTCGGGTCCCGGCGCCTGATCGGAGAACTCCTCCAGCAGGGCGTCGGGATACGGCTGCAGCCAGAGCACCTCACCCAGGCGGCTTGGCTCCGGCAGCGGTACCGACACCGGAGCGGTCACCGGCTGCCGGCTGGCCGAGCGCAGCAGGTTGAGGCACCGGTTCGTCGCGATGCGGTAGAGCCAGGTGCGCAGGGACGAGCGCCCCTCGAAGCCGTCCACGCCGAGCCACGCTGCCAGGAGCGTTTCCTGCAGCGCGTCCTCGGCGTCCTGCAGCGAACCGAGCATGCGATAGCAGTGCACCCGCAGTTCGCCCCGGTGCGGCTCGACCAGGGCGCTGAACGCGTCCCGGTCGCCGGCTCGCGCCCGTTGGAGCAGTTCCATCTGCCACCTCCGTCTGGATCCTCCGTCGTACTGACACCGGCGGGCAGCGGAACTGGTCGCTCTTGGGGTGCCCAATTTACGGGGGGCGCTGTGTCTGTCCTGGTGAACGTGTCCGCAGCGGCAGCCGCCGCAGTGGACGGTCCGCATCCATCGGGAGAACGGCATGACAATCGCAGACAGAACCATTCTGGTCACCGGCGCCAACCGCGGTATCGGGCAGGCGCTGGTCGAGGAAGCCTTGCGGCGAGGCGCGAAGCGGGTGTACGCCGCCGCGCGCCGGCCCGTGGCTCATCCGGACGAGCGGGTCACTCCCGTGACCCTGGATGTGACCAGCGCGGCGCAGGTGCGGGCAGCTGCCCAGAGCGTGGATTCGCTCGACGTCCTCATCAACAACGCCGGCGTGTGTCTCCCCGACGACCTCAGCGATCCTTCCGCACTCGAACAGCACCTCGCCGTCAACCTCTTCGGCACCTATGGCGTCACCCAAGCCTTCCTGCCGTTGCTGATTCGTTCTCAGGGAGCCATCGTCAACGTGCTGTCGCTCGCGGCACTCGCCACGGTGCCGATCACTCCGGCATACGCGATCTCCAAGGCGGCGGCGTTCTCCCTGTCCCAGTCGCTGCGTGCCCTGTTGAAGCAGCAGGGCGTGACCGTGCACGCCGCCCTGCCCGGCCCCGTGGACACCGACATGATCCGAGACTGGGACATCCCGAAGACCTCTCCGCAGGCCGTCGCGCAAGCCATCGCCGACGGCGTGGAGAACGGCGAGGACGAAATCTTCCCCGACCCCTTGTCGGCGGCGCTGGCGGAGAGCTGGCGCACCGGTGCGGTCAAGGCGCTCGAGCGCCAGAACACGGCACTGCTCGACGCAGTGCCGGCCACCTGACAACCAGGAGCAATAGTGCTGCTCGAAAAGAAGAACGCGATCGTCTACGGAGCCGGCGGTGCCGTCGGAAGCGCCGTCGCTCAGGCCTTCGCCGCAGAGGGAGCACGAGTCTTCCTCACCGGACGAACCAGCGCCGCACTGGAGGTGATCGCCGACGAGATCCGCGCCTCGGGTGCCGTCGCCGAGGTTGCCACGGTGGATGCGCTGGATGAGGACGCCGTAGAAGCGCACGCCGATGCGGTGGTCGAGGCCGCCGGCTCGCTCGACATCAGCTTCAACGCCATCAGCCTGCCCCAGACGGGCATTCAGGGCACCAGGATCGTCGATCTGTCCCCCGACGCCTTCGACTTGCCCATCGCCACGTACTCCAGGGCCAACTTCCTGACCGCCAGAGCCGGCGCACGGCGGATGACCGAGCAAGGGACAGGCGTGATCGTGACGCTCACGGCGAGCCCGTCACGGACGGCCGTCCCACTCATGGGAGGCATGGCACCGGCATGGGCGGCGATCGAAGCACTGTCCCGAGGGCTGGCCGCCGAACTCGGACCGCACGGTGTCCGAGTCGTGTGCCTGAACGCGGCGGGGATGCCGGAAACGCCGCAGCTGACCGAGGTGTACGGCTTGCACGCCGCTGCCTACGGCATCAGCCGCGACGCGTTCAGCGGCCGCATGGCCGACCTGACGCTGCGCAAGCAACTGCCACCGTCGCCGAGATCGCCAACGTCGCCGCCTTCATCGCCTCGGACCGCTGCAGCGCGATGGCCGGGGCCATCACCAACGTCACCGGCGGTTTGATCACCGATTGACGGTGCGTCCGCACGACTTGAAGGAAAAACATGACCGCTGACTTGAAGGCGTATGCCGTTAGGCTCCGCGAGCTGCATCACGCCGATGAGATGCTCGTTCTGCCGAACGCGTGGGACGCGGCCACCGCCAGGATCATGGCTGAGACCGGGTTCCCCGCGGTGGCAACCACGAGCGCCGCGATCGCGGAGATGCTCGGTTACCCCGACGGCCAGGGCGCGCCCTGGCAGGAGATGTTCGCCGCGGCCGGCCGGATCGCCCGCGTGGTGGAGGTCCCGGTCACGGTGGATGCCGAGGCGGGATACGGATTGCGGCCTCGGGAACTGGTGGACCGGTTGCTGGAGATCGGTGTGGTCGGCTGCAACCTGGAGGACACCGACCACCCCGCGGGCGGACTCGTCGACGCCGGTGCGCATGCCGAACGGCTGTCGGCCGTCCGAGCCGCCGCGGACGACGCCGGGGTCCCCATCGTTGTCAACGCGCGCGTCGACGCCTTCCTGCCGGGAGCCGGGGTGGCCGAGGAGGAGCGGGTCGCGGAAGCGGTCCGTCGAGGCCGCCGCTACCTGGAGGCAGGGGCTGACTGCGTCTACCCGATCGGTGTCGGCGACGAGCGGGACCTCGCCACCCTGGTCGCCGAATTGCCCGGGCCGATCAACGCCAACACCAGGCCGGATGTGCTTGACCTGGCCAAACTCAGTGCGCTGGGCGTAGCGCGAGTCTCCTATGGCCCTCGGTTCTACCGCCAAGCGCTGGCCGGTCTGAAGGCCGCGGTTCGTCAGGAACTGCTGACCTGACGACGAGCCCGACCGGCGTGTGGTCCTCCGCGCAGCGCTCACGCCGCGCACCATTCGTCGTGGTGCGCGGCGTGAGCCGTTGGGTCAGCCACCGCGGAGGGGACGCGCGGTTCGCGGAGCAGCCGAACTCGTTGTCCCGGCCCCGATCTTCGTGTCCGGCGGCGCGCACGGTCGAGCCGGTCGAAGCGGGCGTCCATCAGCCCGCGCAGGCTTTCGCAGTGGTTCTGCGGGGAGTCGTCAGGCAGCGTGAGCATCACTTCGTGGAACGCCGGCCCGGTCGGTCGTCGGGGAGGACTGCCACAGCGCCGCCGAGAGCCATATCAACGTGGCGCCGACGACGATGTGCAGCGCGCTCGTGAACACCGAGTCGGGCAGCGCGATCAGAAACGCGAACAGCGGCACTGCGACGGCGTACGCCCATGACGGCACCTTGGGGAACCTGCGGGCGCGGATCGTCGCCGCCCCGAACAGGGCGCAGCCCACCGCGAAGACGACGGCCGAGCCGAGGAGTGTGGGAATGGTGAGGCCCGTAAGCTCCGCGTCGATGACGTCCTCGTCGAGGTAGAACAGCACCAGATTCGAGGTGAACGCGGCCCCGCCGAACAGGCCGAGGCCGATGAGGTTCACGACGTAGGCGGTCTCTCCGAAGCGGCCGGTTGCCTGGCTCTGTCGCTGGTGGAGCGCGCTGAGGAACGGCAGGGAGAACGCGGGGGAGAGGGCGAGGAGGAAGCTGGTCGCGGCGGTTTCCCCGGTGAACGCCTCGACCAGTGAGGGCAGGGCGATGAGTAGGCCGCACAGCGCCCCGCAGAGGGCGCCGAGACGGGTGAGCCGGGTGGAGACCGGTGCGGTGCTGATCGGTGAGGACATGTGGGCCACTCCGGTTCGTCGAGGGGCAGGTCAGGGCCGCAACGGTAGGGAGTGGCGCGTCAGCGGAGGGAGGTGCACAGCGGCGAAAGCGGCCGCGGGAAGTCACCATCGCACGGGCGGCACGGGTGCCGTTCGGCATGTGCCGTTCGGCCATACCTGTCCGGAGCTTTCCCGTCCGTGTCGCTCCGGGTGCGGACCCGGCCTAGCCTGGCGGCAGCGTCGGGTGGGTGGGGGTGTGCATGGCGGCGTATGTTCCTGTCCCGTGGGTGTCGCCGCTGCTGTACGGCGCGGTGCTCGTCGGCGGTCTCTACTACCTGGCGGCGGATCTGGGCGACGGTCCCGGGCTGGTGTCCTGGCGCACGGCCGGCTTCGTGGCGGGGCTCGCGGCCCTGTTCGCAGTGGAAGCGGTGGGGCGCCGGTGGAGCGAGGCCAGGGTGCCGCTCCTGCTGGCCCGGTTCGGCCTGACGGCCGCCGTGGTCGCCCTGGACGCCTCGGAACTGTCCCAAGTGCTGTTCGTGCTGCTGCCGTTCACCGCCTACTTCGCGTTCGGCCGCACGGTCGCGCTCGCGCTGGCGGCGCTGTGCGTGGCTGGACTGCTCACCGGCTATCTGCTGACCGCCCCCGGCTGGTACCGCGACATGGAGTACGTGTCCGACCTGCTCATGCTCGGCATCGGCCTGGTGCTGGCGATCTCGATGGCCGCCGTCGCCGTCGGCGAACAGCGGGCCCGGCGTGAACTGCAGGAGTACGCCGCGCGGGTCGCGGAGCTGTCCGCCGCGACCGAGCGAAACCGGCTGGCCCGGGACATCCACGACAGCCTCGGCCACCATCTCACGGCGATCTCGGTGCAGTTGGAGATCGCCTCGGAGTTCCGCACCCTGGACCCGGACGCCGCCGGACGGGCGATGACCGAGGCTAGGCACTCGGTGAAACTCGCGCTGGGAGACGTACGACAATCCGTGCGCGCGCTGCGCCACGAGGCCGCACGCCCGTCACTCTCAGCCGCACTCGAGAGCTGGGCGCGCGACGGCGATACGGGACCGTGCGTCACCGTCGAGGTGACCGGCGACGAGGACGGATACAGCACGGCGGAACTGACCGCGTTGTACCGGGCCGCGCAGGAGGGGCTGACCAACGCGCTGCGCCACGCGGGAGCCTCGCGGGTGTCGGTGGCCGTCCGGCTGACCGAACACGGCGCGCGGCTGGCGTTGGCCGACGACGGCTGCGGCTTCACGCCGGACGCGACCACCGCCGGATTCGGCCTGACCGGCATGAAGGAACGGGTGCACCTGGTGGCAGGCAGCGTGGACATCGACAGCAGACCGGGCGAGGGCACGCGCCTCACGGTTGTCGTCCCGCGGGGCGGAGGCGAGCGGTGAGTGAGGAGCCGACGATGGTGCGGGTGCTGGTGGTGGACGACCAGCAGCTCATCCGGGACGGCATCGCATCGCTGCTCTCCATCAGGCCCGGCATCACCGTCGTCGGCACGGCGGTGAACGGACGGGAGGCCGTCGCGAAGGCGGTGGAACTACGGCCCGACGTCGTGCTGATGGACGTACGCATGCCGGAGTTGGACGGCGTCGAGGCCGTCGCCGTGCTGCGCGGCCGGGCGCCGGAGTGCCGGGTCGTGATGCTCACGACGTTCGACGACGAGGAGTACGTCGTCCAGGCGCTGCGGGCGGGCGCCAGCGGCTATCTGCTCAAAGACCTGCCGGCCGACGAACTCGCCCACGCGATCCGCCTGGCACACGCCGGAGTCACCCAGCTCGACTCCTCGGTGGCCGGCCGCCTCGCTGCCGCCCTGCCGCCACCTGCCCCCGTCCCGGCCCCGACGGTCGCCCTCAGCCCGCGCGAGATCGACATCCTCCGGCTCGTGGCGCGTGGCCGGACCAACCGGGAGATCGCCACGCAGCTGTATCTCAGCGAGGGCACCGTCAAGAACCACATCTCCCGCATCCTCAGCCGCCTCGCCCTGCGCGACCGCACCCAGGCCGCACTGCGCGCCCACGAGCTGGGCCTGCTGTGAAGCCCACCGCGAAACCAGTTCTCTGCGAGCCACTAGCCTGGAGCACAAACTCGACCAACCTGCCTGGGCAGTACAGCTAGGACAGGTTGTTGATCTTGCTGCGGACCTTGTTGACAATGGTGGCCGGGAGCGTCGCGTAGCCCTGGAAACTCAGGTCCTCCTGGCCCTTGGCGCCGGCGATGTACGTCAGGAATGCCTTGGTGGTGGACCACGTCGCCGGTCTGTTGCCCTTGTCGCAGACGATCTCGTACGTGACCAGGTCGATCGGGTAGGCGCCCGGGGCCTTGGTCGCGTAGTCGAGCTTGAGCACGAGGTCGTCGTCGGTGCCGGCGATTTTGGCATCGGCGAGCGCCTTGGAGGCCGTGAGGACACTGGCGTCGACAGGAGCGGGGGCGCCGGTGGCGATCGCGACCGTGGGAATGGTGCGGGCGAGCGCATACGACAACTCGACGTAGCCGATCGCACCCTCGGTCTTCTTCACGTGTTCGGCGAGGCCCGATGAACCCTTGGCGGACTGGCCGCCCTTGGCCATCCACTCCTTGTCGTGCCCGTGCGACCAGGCGCTCGGTGCGGCGGCGCTCAGGTAGGAGGTGAAGTTGTCCGTCGTGCCGGAGGAGTCGGAGCGGTGTGACGCCTGGATCGGCGTCGACGGCAGCTTGGTGTCGGGGTTGAGCTTCGCGATCGCGGGATCGTTCCACTTCGTGATCTTCGCGTCGAAGACCTTGGCGAGGGTGGGGGCATCCAGGACCAGCTTGCTGACCTCGGGCAGGTTGTAGGCGATTGCGATGGGGCCGCCGAGCATCGGCAGGTGGACGGCTCGACCGCCGGAGCAGACGCTCTTGGACTGGGTGATCTGGGTGGCGCTCAGTGCGGAGTCGGAACCTGCGAAGGCGGTCCTGCCCTTCAGGAAATCGGTCTGGCCGGCACCCGAGCCGTTGCCTTCGTAGCTGATCCGGCTACCGGGGCAGGCCCGCATGTAGTTCTTGATCCAGAACTGCATCGCGAACTCCTGGGCAGTCGAGCCGGAGGCCGACACAGTGGCCGCCTTGCCGCACCTGACGCCGCCGGCACCCGTGGTGGCGGCGGGCGAGGCAGCCATGGGCGTACTGCCGGAGGGCCGGGAACCGCCGCTTGAGCCGCAGGCTGTCAGGAGCAGAGCGACGGAGACACCCGCCGAGGTGACCGCCAGCGTGCGCAGCCCGCTCTTCCGCTGAAGCTTCACTCTTCGGTGCTCCATTCTGTAGGCCGCCAGGGTCGGCGCAGTACGGGGGTGACTGTGGATCGGGTAGCAGTCATGACCGCTCCCTCAGAATAACCATGTGTAGCGTGTCAGTCGCTTTGAGTAATCACACGGGTCGACCCGAAGTACGGGCCGAGTTCCCTCGAGCGAGCCGCCCGGCTCCTGCTCACGTCGAGTGGCCACTGCGGATCGAATGGAGGGAGGCTGGAAGGGGGCGATCAGGCGGGGTGACCTGCGGATGGGAGGAAGCCATGAGGGTCGGAGTTCTGACCGGTGGCGGCGACTGTCCCGGACTCAACGCCGTGATCCGCAGCGTCGTCCGCAAAGGCGTCCAGGAATACGCCTTCGACTTCGTCGGTGTGCGGGACGGCTGGCTCGGTCTGCTCAAGGGCAATGTCATGCCGCTGGACATCTCCAGCGTGAGGGGGATCCTCCCCCGTGGCGGGACCATCCTCGGCTCCTCTCGTACCAACCCCTTCAAACACGAGGACGGCTTGCAGCGCGTGCGGGACACCCTTGCCGCGCACGACGTGGACGCGCTCGTTGTGATCGGCGGTGAGGACACGCTCGGTGTGGCCACCGAGCTGAGCCGACAGGGGATCCATCTGGTCGGCGTGCCGAAGACCATCGACAACGACGTGTCCGGCACCGACTACACCTTCGGCTTCGACACCGCCGTAGGCATCGCGACCGAGGCCATCGACCGTCTGCACACCACCGCCGAGTCGCACATGCGGACCCTGGTGGTGGAGGTGATGGGGCGGCACTCCGGGTGGATCGCCCTGCACGCCGGCATCGCGGGCGGCGGCAACGTGATCCTCATCCCGGAGCGGCCCTTCGACATCGATGACGTCTGTGAGCAGGTGAAGAGCCGATTCAAGATCAACTATGCGCCGATCGTCGTGGTCGCCGAAGGGGCAGTCCCCAAGGAGGGACAGATGATCCTCAAGGATCAGACGCTGGACGAGTACGGCCATGTGCGGCTGTCCGGTATCGGCGAATGGCTGGCCCGGGAGATCTCGGACCGCACCGGCAAGGACGCCCGCACCACGGTCCTGGGCCACATCCAACGCGGCGGCACACCGAGCGCCTTCGACCGGTGGCTGGCCACTCGCTTCGGGCTGCACGCCATCGACGCGGTCAAGGACAGCGACTTCGGCGTCATGGTCGCCCTGCAGAGCACCAGGATCGTCCGCCTTCCGCTCGCCGAGGCCACAGCACAGCCCAAGATGGTCGACCCGTCGCTGTACGACGAGTTCGAGGTGTTCTTCGGCTGACTGGCCGCGGCGCTCGCCAAATCGCCGTGGGACCATGGTGCAGAACCGTGTGCGTGAGCGACCGCGTCGGCGCTCTGCGGCCTACGGATCGGTGAAGCGGCCCACGACCGTTCGGTTTGGCATCCAACCGCCTCCCGGGTTGCCTGCCCCGACCCTGACGTGGCGCGTCGTGAACACTTCAAGCCCGCTGCACTAGCGAGTTTGAACCCTGACCGGCGAATATGGCACGCATGAATGACCACCCCGCACGCTGGAGCCAGGCAACCGTCTACCCCGACATGTGGGCTGACCCGGACGACGACCCCCGCAACAGCGAAGGAGCCAGTCCGGACGGGGAGTTGCCGACGCTGCTGGACTTCCTGACGGGCTATCGCATGACCCTGGCGATGAAGTGCGAGGGTCTGGATGCGGAGCAGCTGGCCCGTCGTTCGGTTCCGCCGTCCACGATGTCGTTGCTCGGCCTGCTGCGGCACCTCGCGGAGGTGGAGCGGGACTGGCGTAACTGGATCAGCGACGGAGATCCGCTGCCGAAGTTGTACGGCGAGCGCGACGCGGACTTCGACGGAGCCGTCGCCGACCAGGCCCAGGTCGACGCCGCGTACGCCGATCTGGCGCGTGAGCAGGCCGCGACCGACGCCGCGCTGGCCGAGCACCCGGATCTGGGGGAGCGTGTGGGGAAGGACGGCACATCGGTCCGGGAGCTGATGGTGCATCGGATCGAGGAGTATGCCCGCCATTGCGGCCACGCCGACCTCTTGCGCGAGTGCATCGACGGAAGGGTCGGCCAGTGACAAGGGCGGAGGGTTGGGTGAGCGAAGTTGAGGCGACGTAACGGGAAGCCACTTTGACCACGGCCGGCCATTAGAGTCGCGGCCGTGGATGCGTTCTTACCGTTCCTGGTGCTGATTGCCGGCCTTGCTGCAGTCCTGGGCTTTTTGCGTGGCTGGCCCTGCGTATGCGCCGCCGGGGTCTCACAGGCGGGGCAATGAGCGCAGCGTCTCTGATCAGCTGAGCGATTCCTTGCGGACCGTAGGGGCCGGTGTGGTTCTGCCCGCCGGGGTGGGGAAGCGTGAGCGTGCGGGTGGAGTTCCGCGCCCAGTGCTGCCCCCTCATGGCCGGGCCGCAGGGCCTGGTGGGGGAGGGCACCGTTGCCAGGACTCATGCTCAGCCGAACGCCCCGTACGGTGTTGGGTGATCGTGTCCGCGGTCCGGGGATGCGGGGGCGGTTTCCCTCACGCCCCGGGTGCCCGGTCGGGCCTGGACGGTCCGATGCCCGCACCCATCGCTCTGGTGGGTGCGGGGCGGTGCCGTCCGTCGCCGGATCGGGTGCCCCGGGGCGCGCCTGCCGATCGCCACGGCAGCAGCGAACGATTCCGTAGTTGCCCCAGGAAGGGCTTGTAGAGCGTAGGCATGGCGACCTCCGGTTGATGATGGCGCTCAACCAGCCGCGGCTGCGGTGGTGAGCGCGAGGAGTGCTTCGTCGCCTACGGTGCTGCGCCCGTTGTCCCGGGCGCCTGGGGGGCCCGATGATGCCCGGTGGTCGGTCCCGGGGGCATCCTGCAACTTCGGATACGACACGTGGAACGCCCTGTTCGGCTTGGGCCATTGAAACGCGTGTTGGCCTAACGGCCGACAGGTCAGGTTGCTGACCTGCAATGTCTTCGCCATGTGATCCCCCGTCTCAGGACGCACTCCGACGTCCGCTTGGGCCGCGCTGCCCTCGATGTGGCCGCAACCGGGAGTGCAGTATGCGGCGTTGGCGGCAGATGGCATCGATACTTGGGGAGCCTTGGCGTATAAACCCGCATTCCAGGAGGCAGCATCGGGCCGCCCTGCGCGACTGCCCGGCCCGGTCGGTTCATCGTGGCTGCCGGAAGCTGACCGCCGACGCCTCGCCGCGTACACGCTGCTGGCTGCCTACGACACCAACCAGGCCGCCGCCTCCTCGGCGAGGACGGCGACGACCGCCGCGAGTACGGGGATGCCTCTCTGATCGTCGACCAGACGCTGAGCCACCTCCTCGGCGAAACCCAGCAGATCGTGATCGAGGGAACCGACGAGGACACCGCGGCGCAGAAGCGGGAAGCGCTCCTGCGGGAGTGGGCGCAGTCGGAACAGCTGTGGATGCGGATGCAGCACGCCTAGCGCAACGCCGTGCTGCTTGGCGACACGGTCTACCTGCTCGCCTGGTCACGTGCCAAAGGCCGCCCGGTGTGAAGCCGATCGACCCCGGCTTCTACCTTTGATCTTGGCCAGTGCTCCGGCGTTTACGCCGGGGGTGAAGGCCATCTCAGAACTGCTCTGACCCGCGCATGAGCACGGGTCCGCAGTATTCAGCTCAGCCCACGGGGCGCTTCTGGTTCTCGATGTACTGCATCACGACGGTCAGGGGCGCCCCGCCGCAGCTTCCGGCGAAGTAGGAGCCGGACCAGAAGTGTCCGCCCCACAGGTATCTGCGGACGTGCGCGTCGTACTCCTTGCGCAGCAGGCGGGCGGAGACTCCCTTGAGTGAGTTGACCAGCTTGGAGAGCTGGACCTTCGGCGGGTAGTGCACGAGCAGGTGTACGTGATCCTCTTCGCCGTTGAACTCCTTCAGATCGGCCTCGAAGTCCGCGCAGACCTCTCGCATGATCTCTTCGCACCGCGTCATCATCTCGTTGGTCAATGCTTTGCGCCGGTACTTGGTGACAAACACCAAGTGGACGTGAAGGTTGTAGACGACGTGGCGACCGGTTCTGACATCAGGATTCGGATTCCAGCGAGGTGACATAAACCAAATGTAGTACAGTGATCGCCATGAGTGAACTCGGCCTGGTGAAGCGGCAGTTCGGGCACCGTGCCCGACTGGCGCTCAGCCCTGCCGAGATCCGGGTCATGGACGACCAGGCGCACGCGGCCCGCACTATGTGGAACTGCCTGCACGCCTGGTGGCAGATGATGCCGAAGGACAAGCGGACCCTCGCCGCCGCTGATGCGGCGATACGGGAAGCCCGTAAAGAGCTCGACTTCCTCGCCGAGCTGCCCGCGCAGGCATCCCAGGCGGTGCTGAAGACGTACTTCCGCGCCTGGGTGAACTGCTGGGAAGGCCGGGCAGACGAGCCGAACTTCAAGGCCCGGTTCCGGTCAGCAATGTCTGTGGACATCCCGCAGGGCCGTGACCTGAACGTCGTCCGCGTCCACCGCCGCTGGGGCATGGTCAACCTGCCGAAGATCGGCCGCGTCCGCTTCCGCTGGACTAAAGACCTCCCCGTGGGCAAGCGAGCAGGCACCGACAACCGGATCACCGGCGCCCGGCTGGTGAAGGATGCGCTTGGCTGGCACATCGCCTTCCGTATCCAGACCCTCGAAGCCAAGCCGCAGCCCCACCAAGGCCCGGAAGTCGGCATCGACGCCGGAGTGAACATCCCCCTCGCCTTGTCCAACAAGGACCACCAGGACCACGGGCGTCCTCCACGCCTGCCGGACGGCACCGCCGACCGGGACAAATGGCTCACCCCGAAGGAGAAGGCCAAACTCCTCAAGCTGGAACGGCAGGCCGCACACCGCAAGAGCTTGCGCAAGAAGGGGGAGAAGACCTCCCGCCGCTTGCAGCACACCTACGACCAGATCAAGCAGCTCCGAGCAAAAGCCACGCGACGAGCCTTGGACTGGCAGCACAAGACGACCACCTACCTCGCCCGTACGTACGGCGTGATTGTGGTCGAACAGCTCAACATCACGAACATGGTCAAGTCCGCCCGGGGCACCATCGAGGAGCCGGGCAAGAACGTCAAAGCCAAGGCCGGTCTCAACCGCTCCATCGCACAAGAGGCGTGGGGACGCACGGTCACGATACTGACGTACAAGCTCGCCCGCTACGGCGGCCAGCTCGTCAAGGTTCCCGCCCCGAACACCTCCCGACGCTGCTCCGCATGCGGATTCACCGTCCCCGGCAGCAGGGAAGACCAGGCCACGTTCGTATGCAAGAACCCCGACTGCGACTTCCAGTGCAACGCCGACTGGAACGCAGCGAGGAACATCTTGCACCTGTACCGGATCGGCCACGACATCGTGGAGGTCCCGGCCGCCGGAAGGCGCGGTCGCAGGGCGGCTAAGACCGTCAAGCCTGTCGCTGCAAGGTAGACGGGAATCCCCTTCCTGAGCTTGCGAAGGGAGGGGAGAACTTCAATTACATGTCGTAGTCGACGAAGGCGAGGCAAACGGTGGTTCCGTCCGGCTCCGCCGCTTCGTACGCGGTCCTGTCCTCGCCGCAGACCGGAAAGAACAGTGCGTTACCGCCGCGGTCCGGATCGGTGATGATCTCGGCGTAGTTGGCGCGGCGGCTCTCACGGTCGCCGGCCTCGATGATGCGCTTGGCCTCGCGGAGGTGGGCCTTGGCGGCTTCGTCGCCGGACCGCTTCGGGTCGAAGGGGGAACTGCACAGGACGGCGTATCCCTCCAGCGCGGCCGGTACGTAGTCGCTATATCCGTCGTCCCACTCCGCCGCAGCGATACGGTCGGGGTCCGCCAGCGGCACAACGACCATGCAGGCCCGGGCCGCCGCAGGCTTGCCGTCCTCGCGCACCCAGTAAAAGCCCGTGTATACCGGAGCCTTGCTCAGCCCCGGGGGGAATGTGTCATGGGCCAGGACGTCGCTGCCCATTCCCCACCAGGTGATGTCCTTCTCCAGCGTCAACTCTCCCGTGCGGGCGAACCACTCCGGCCTGCTTACGGCCCTGTAGGGATTGCCGTTGACATGATCCGCCCATCGCCACAATAAGGCGTTGACAGAATCCGTGACGCCTGCACGGCCTTGTTCTGCATCCTTGGCTGAGGTCATGGCTCAACATCATGGCACTGGGGTCTGGCGGGGCCGCCTAGAAGCCCTGCGTCCGCTTCACGGCCCGCCGCCCTGCCGCGCGCACCGCGCCCCCGGCGCCCGCAGGAACAGCCGTGGGATCTCGGATCCGAGGTTGACCCCGATGGCGATGGCGATGGCCATGGCCAGGGAAGCCGCCGTGACGAGGGAGACCAGCCACTACTCCAGGGCGAACCAACCCTACGAATGGCTCGCTCAACCCGAGCAAGAAGGTAGGACGGTCTTAGCCGAGGCCACCGCCCACCCATCGAGTACCAGGCGACGCCGGCCTGCTCGATACCCACGCCCGCCACGAAGTTGGCCACGACCAGCACCCAGGTATACGGGGCGAGCGTGAGCAGCAGCGGTGCCATCGCCGTCAGGCCCATCAGCGCGCAGCTGACCAGGATCGCGCGCCGGGGCCGCCATCTCAGCGACAGTACGCCGCCGGCGACCGTGCCGAGCGAGCCCGCGGCGACGGCCAAGCCCCAGCCGCTGCGGCCGATCCCGGTGGTTCGGCGACGGCCGGGCCGAGGACGGTGAACGAGGCGGTGATGCCGACGTTGAGGAAGCAGAGGGCCACCACGATCACCCACACACCCAGCTGCGGGAGGTGAACTCCTGCCAGCCGACGCGTAGTTCATGTACCAGGCCGGGGCTGGGCGCGGGCGGCACGACCTGGACACGGACCAGCGCGGAGGACGCGGCGGCGAGCGCGAAGCTGAGCGCGTCGACGGCCAGGCCCCAGCCGGGGCCGACCGCGGCGACCAGTACGCCGCCCAGCGAGGCGCCCACGATCATCGCGCTGCTGCCCGCGATCCGGGAGAGCGCGAGGGCGACGCGGCGGGACTCGGCAGGCACGGTCTGGGGCGGCCGGTGGCTTCTGCCGCGACCGGCCCCCGCCGCAACGCCTTCCGTACCGACCGGTGCAGAAGTGCTACAGTGACCTCCGTGTCGATCAGTACCGATCGGTACTTAAGTGTGCGGAGGCAGTAGGCCGCGGACGGAACTATGGCGAGACGGCTGCCGTCACCAGCGGCGAATACCAGGTCAACGGCGGCCAGAACCACTTCTTACCGAGGGACTCGGCGCACGCACTCACCTGCCGAAATAGCTACCTGCGTATTGCCACTTCCGCGCAACCGAACATGACAAAGGCCCCTGAAACGCGAAGGAGTTCCGCATATGAGCCCCAAGAAGTCCGACAACCCCGGGCTCTCTCACCGACTTGGCAGACGCAAGCTGCTCGGCCTCACCGCGGGTACGGGCGCAGCGGCCCTACTCGGCCTGCCGGCCGGCACCGCAGCCGCCGCCCCGAGGGCCCGGTGGCCAAGGACACCGATGGTCAAGGGTTTCAGGAGCCGCTTCGCCGAAGTCAACGGCACGCGGCTGCACTATGTCACCGGGGGCCAGGGTGACCCCCTCGTCCTGCTCCCCGGGTGGCCACGCACCTGGTACCAGTTCCACAAGATCATGCCGCCCCTGGCGCGGCACTACCAGGTGATCGCCCCGGACCTGCGCGGCATGGGCGACTCCGACAAGCCCGTGAGCGGGTACGACAAGAAAACCATGGCCCGTGACATCTACGAGTTGCTCCGCGCCCTCGGGCACAGCCAGGCATTTATCGCAGGCGAGGACATCGGTTCGATGGTGGCGCACAGCTTCGCCGCGAACCACCCCGAAGCGACCCGGAAGGTCGCTTTGTGGGAGGCCGGGCATCCCACCGAGATATTCAACGACATGCGCATGCTGCCCCAGCCAGGCCAACCGGCACCGTGGTGGTTCGCGTTCAACCAGCTCGACCAGTTGCCCGAGCAACTCCTTGAAGGGCGTTTCCGGTTCGTCATCGACTGGTTGATCGACCTCCAGGGCGGGAATCCCAAGGCCTTCAGCGAGAAGACCCGAGCCATCTATGCCGCCGCGTACAACACGCCGGATGCGATCCGCGGCGGGAACGGCTGGTACCAGACCTTTCAGCAGGACATAGCCGACCTCAAGAACTACCCGGTACTGACCATGCCCCTGCTCGGAATCGGCGGCAAATACTACGAGCTCCTTCTGGCGCAGATGGACGGACTGGCGGCAGATGCGCGCTACGTCGAATTGAAGGGAGCGGGTCACTACCTGGCTGAGGAACGCCCTGACGACATCGTGCGGGAACTCACCACCTTCTTCGCGTAACCCCAAACCTTGACGAGCGCAGGCAATGACCTCTCGAGGTATCTGACCTGACCGCGAACCGGGGGGCCGGTCTTCGGACCGGCCCCCCGGCCGACGGGGACCCGCCTGCGGGCCCTCAAGTCAGCCGGACCTGGCATGGGCGACACCCATCGCGCTGCGCGACAAGCTCGCCACCGGCTACAAGGCCCGGTTTCCCAACAGGTCTCAAAGGTGCAGGACATGGCCCGACGTCGACTGCTCGTGACGCGGCGCCCGTCCGGGCGGCCAACCCCTGCGCTTCTTCATCGGACAGTTTCCATCCACTGACATCCACTTACATCCACGGCCATCCACGAAGGTTCCCTGCACCGATGTCTTCTGCTGCGCAGAAATCCGCCAAACTTCCGTTCGTCGTCTGGCTGTTGACGCTCGGCACGTTCCTGATGGGCACCACCGAGTTCATCGTCGCCGGCATCCTGCCCGAGATGGCCTCGGATCTCGGGGTCAGCGTCTCCCGAGGCGGCCTGCTCATCACGTTCTTCGCCCTCGGCATGATTCTAGGCGCGCCCGCGATGGCGATCGCCACGCTGCGGCTGCCCCAAAGGTCCACGCTGGTACTGGCCTTGACCGTCTTCGCTCTCGGCCATGTGATGGCCGCACTCAGCTCTTCCTTCCTCCTCGTGCTGGTCGCACGTGTGATCACAGCGTTCGCCACCGGTACCTTCTGGGCCGTCGCGGGCGCCGTGGCCGTCGGCGCCGTCGCCCCCACGGCCCGCGCCCGCGCCTCGGGCATGATCATCAGCGGTATCGGCCTGGCCACCGTGATCGGTGTCCCACTCGGCTCGCTGGTCGGCAACCACATCGGCTGGCGCGGAGCCTTCTGGGCCCTGGCCGTCCTCGCAAGCGGCGTCGCCCTGATCATCGGCCGGTTCATCCCCACCGTGTCCCACACCGACAGTGCACCCACCGTACGGTCGCAGTTCGCGGCGCTGCGCTCGGGCCCCTTCTGGCTCACATGGGCTGCCGGCGTGCTGCTGCTGGGCGGAGTCATGGCCGTCTACTCCTACGTCGCACCACTACTCACCGACCGGGCAGGCATCCCCACCAGCGCCGTCTCCCTGATCCTCGTCGGATACGGCATCGGAGCCCTCATCGGTACGAACATCGGCGGACGCCTCGGCGACCGCAAGCCCCTGGCCTCACTGATCGGTGCGGCCCTGCTTGCCCTCCTGGCTCTGGTCCTGCTGCAGACTCCGCTGTCCACCAACCCGGTGGCCACCGTCGTACTGCTGGTACTCATGGGTCTGGCCGGCCAAGCGGTACCGCCGGTCTCCACCACCCTGGCCGTGCGCTTCGCGAGCAACGCGCCCACCCTCGCCTACGCGCTGTCGGCCTCGGCCTTCAACCTCGGCATCGCGATCGGCTCTCTCACCGCCGGCATCGCGCTGGACTCCTCGCTGGGCCTGCGGGGGCCGGCCACGGTGGGCACGATCATGATCGCATTCGGCCTGGTGCCACTACTCACCCTCACCACCCTCCGCGCCACCCGCACCGGCGAGCCTTCAGCGCTCCCACAGCAACAGGCCACTGAAAACCTCACGGCATAAGAAATCGTTGCTTCTTCGATTACGACGCCATCGCCAACACTCCCGACGGCCTGGGGGAGGCCCTCGACGACAGTGTCAGGGGTTCGGGCGGTGCCGACTCGTGGTGCACCGTCAGGTGGCCAAGCCGATGTAGGGGTGGGTCGTGGTGTCCGTCACTCGGCCATGGCACGTTCGTTGGCGGCGACCGCCCTCGCCAGGAGTTCCGGATCGGCCAGTGTGGTTCCGTCAACTGCCGCTGAAATGAAGGGTGTCGATACCCACCGTCCCGCTCTTCCGGCTAGGCTGATTCCACCTTGCCGCGGTGCGCGTCCAGGCGGCCCGGTAGGCCAGCGACCCGCCACGATCGTATTGGTGTTCCACGCGCATCGTCCTGGCCCGGCCGGGAGGCAGAGTGGGATGACAACGGCAGCGGGCCTGGATCGAGGTCTTCTCGTCGGAGCACACCACGTAATCGCCTGGGCCGAGCGGCTCAGCGTCGAAGAGCCGGGCATACAGGTCGAGCACCGCAGCCGCTTCGCATCAACGCGAGCAGAACGGCTCGTTCATCGATGGAAAGCTGGATCTGGTATCGGCTGGACGGAGGCATCGGCATGTTCTGCCAGAACGAGCCGCCGGTCTCGGCAGCGACACGCCGCCCCCGGGTGGGGCAGGATCGAGGTCGTGCCCAAGCCGCCACCCGAGTCGACCAAGATCAGCCTGCGGCAACGCCTGACCCAGCACGTCCAGACCCGCTGGCCCGTCCTGCTGCTGTCAGCGTGCGCTACCGAGGCGTGCTCGCCTATATCGACGGGCACCTCAGCGACGGGACGATCCTGCCGCTGTACCGGCTGCGATACAACGGCTCGGCGAGCATCTGGGGCTTCGCGATCTACCTGGCCAGCCGCGACGGATACGAAGACAACATCCTGCCCAGCGGCCTACCCGCCGGCAGCCCCGAAGAAGCCCTCGACTGCGTCTGCGGCCGCTACCTCGACGACCCCACCGGCTGGTCCCTACCCCCGACGAACTAACGGCGCGGACCACTTAGGCATCCGTAAGAGCACGGCCCGCGGGCACCACGGCGGCGACGCTCTAATCCTGGCCTCAGGTTGATCGGGGAGAATGAGCGGCAAAAGCATCGACTGGAGGGGGCGGGCCGGCGTGCGGATCATGATCGCGGATGACGAGGCGGCCATCCGTGAGTCGCTGGAGCGGGTGCTCCAGGTCGAGGGTTACGACACCAGCACCGTCGCCAACGGTTTCGCCGTGCTCGACGGGGTCGGTGGCGACGCGCCGGATCTGCTGATCCTCGACGTGATGATGCCCCGCCTCGGCGGGTTGGAGACTTGCCGGCGATTGCGGGCGGCGGGCCGGGATCTGCCGGTGCTGATGCTGACCGCCCGGGATCAGGTCTTCGACCGGGTCGCGGGGCTGGACGCGGGCGCCGACGACTATCTGCCCAAGCCGTTCGCCACCGAGGAGTTGCTGGCCCGGGTGCGGGCCCTGCTGCGCCGCCGCGCGCCGGGCGACGAGGAGTCGCAGATCCTGTCGTTCGCCGACGTCCGGGTCGATCCGGACAGGTTCGAGGCGTGGCGGGGCGGGCGGCCGCTCCGCCTGACCCGGACCGAGTTCTCCCTGCTGCAGGTCCTCGTGAGCAACGCGACCCGGGTCCTGACCCGCGACGCGCTGTTCGAGGCGATCTGGGGCTTCGACATGAGCGCCACCGCCAACAACCTCCAGGTGTACGTGAGCTACCTGCGCCGCAAGATGGAAGCCGAGGGTGAGCCGCGATTGATCTACACGCTGCGTGGCCTGGGTTACGTGCTGCGGGAGACTCCTCCGTGAGCAGGCCCGCCGGCCGGGAACCGCGTCGGCTGACCCGATGGTGGCGCCGGCGGTCCCTGCGGGCCAGGCTGACGGTGATCGCGGCGACGGCCATCGCGGTCAGCGTGTTCGTGGCCTTCCAGGTGGCCAGCGAACTACTGGGCTGGGAGCTGCGGGACACCGCCGAGAATCAGCTGCGCGCCGACTCCCGCGTCCTGGCGACGAACGCGCAGCGCGCCGGTCTGGCGCAGGTCCAGCTACCGCCGTATCCCGGATCCGGTCGGCTGGTGCGGGTCATCCTGCCCGACGGCTCGACCCGGACGCCGGTCGGCCAACCCGCGCTGCCCCCCGTCAGCGAGCACGCCGGGCGCGTGGCGCAGGGCGCGTCGGCCGACCTGATGGAGTCGAACGACAGCGACGAGGACGGCTACCTCATCTACACGCTGCGGGCGGGCGACGGCGCGGTCCAGGTGGCCCAGGTCGCCGACGACAGCCCGATCAACCAGTTCGGGTTCGGCATGCTGCTGATCGGGCTGCTCTGCGTGGTCGGCGGTGCCCTTGTCGGGCGGACCGTGGCGCGGACCGGGCTGGCACCGATCGACCGGCTGACCGCCGCCGCGGTACGTGTCGCGCACACCCGGGATCTCGACGCCGACATCCCGGATGAGGGCGGTGGGGAGATCCGGCGGCTGATCCAGTCGATCAACGACATGCTCGCCGCGCTCCGGGACTCCCGGCGGGCCCAGCGGCTGCTCGCCGAGGACGCCGCCCACGAGCTCAAGACCCCGCTCACCAGCCTGCGCCTCAACGTCGAGTTGCTGATCCGGCTGGATCGGCGCGGCACCCTGGACAGCGCACTGCCGGCGGAGAGCCGGACCCGGCTGCTCAACGATCTCGGCGCCCAGGTGGCCGAGTTGAGCACCCTTGTCGCCGAGCTGACCGACCTGGCGCGCGGTGACGTCAGCGATGAGAGCACCGAGGTGCTCGACCTCGCCGACGTGGTGGCGGCCGCCGCGACCCGGGCACGTTCCCGCGTGCCCGACATCGAGGTCGCGCTCGACGTGACCTCTGTGTGGGTGAGCGGGCGTCCCGCTGCGCTCGAGCGGGCGGTGCTCAACCTCATCGACAACGCCGGCAAATGGTCCCCCGCGGACCAGCCGGTCCAGGTCCGGCTCCGT
>NZ_JBQQBS010000024.1:0-134621 GCF_052245395.1 Streptomyces sp. 4N124 | reverse complement strand
GGGCGTTAGGGGTTGCGCGGCCGGGGTCGGGGGCGGGGGCGGGGTCGCGTCCATCGCCGGCGGCGGGCCGAACTCACCCATCGGTGGTTCGACCGTGCCGGGCGGGGTGTCCTGTACCGATTCCGGTATGGCGCGCGGGGGGAAGGTGGGGGCGGCGTCGCGAGGCGGCTGCGGCTGCGCTTCCGGTATGGCGCGCAGCACGTGCGTGGACCTGTCGCGGGGCGGCGCGGGCGGACCGGGAGGGGGAGGAGGCGGTACGGCGTCTCGTACGGCATCCGCTGCGGGCACGCCCCCTGGGGATACGACCCCCTGCGCCGACTCCCGCGCGGCGTCCCCCGGGAGCACGGACTCCCCCACCGGCCGCGACTCCCCCATCGGCCCCGCACCCCCCGCTCCCACTCCCACCCGCACCGGCTCCGCCGTGAACTGCGTGGAGCCGTCGCCGTTCATCAGGAGTGGGACGACGTAGCCGATGCGCTCGTCGTGGATGGTGGCGTGGACCGGGTGACCGGTGGCGAGGGCGATGCGGTGGAGGTGGTTCAGGACGGTGTGCTGGATCTCCTCGCCGGGAGCGGGGACGACGGGGACGCCGCCCACCGATGCGGTGCCCGCGCCCGGCCCCGCCACGGGGACGTGGACGTCGATGGGGGCCACCGCGGGGCCCGCCGACTGGGCGGCGTGCTTCTGTTCCCGCTTCTTGTCGCGGCTGAGTCGAGACATCGTTCCCTCACTCGGATGTGCCGGGTAGTCCGCGGACGGGGCGCTCGGCTACGGGTTCGGTTTCCATGGTGCCCCCCGCCCCGCGGCCTCCGCTTCCGCGCCCCCCGACAGCAAGATCCGGTCGTGCACGTACTGTTGAGTAGTCTCTCCGCTCGCCCCCGGTTCCCACGTCACCATGGCGTCACAGCCTCGTCCCAGGAGCTCACGCCCCGTCGTGGAGCCGGCGCGGGCGGGGCGGGATCGGTGGCTCGGGAGGACGGAGTGGGCATGCGGACGGATGTGCAGCAGGGGCCGGAGATCTGGCTCCGCGGCCCGGTGGCCGTGACGGGGTCGGACGGCCCCGCGCTTCCCGGAGCCACGGCCCGGCGTTTCTCCTGGGTCGGCACGCACGGCGGGGCGGGCGTCTCCACGCTGGCCACCGTCTACGGCGGCCAGGACTGCGGACGTGACTGGCCCGGCCCCGATGATCCGCGGTCGGTGCTGCTCGTCGCCCGCACCCACGCGACCGGCCTGGCGTCCGCCCTGCACGTCGTGGAGGTCTTCCGGCGCGGGGAGGCCCCGCCGGGACTCGATCTCGACGCCGTCGTCCTCGTCGCGGACGCCCCCGGCCGGCTGCCCCGCCCGCTCGCCCAGCAGGTCAAGGTGATCGAGTCGGTGATCGACGTGTACCGCGTGCCGTGGGTGCAGAACTGGCGCCTGGGCGACCTGAGCGGGAGGCCGCCGCGCGAGACCGCGGCCCTGACACGGCTCACGGAGGTACGGACTCGCTGACCTCCACCGAGATCGCCGCCGCCGTACGGTCAAGGACGCTGCGCGCCGTCGATGTCGTAGTGGAGTCGCTGGAGCGGATCCGGCAGGCCGAGCCCGAGCTGTGCGCCTTCGTCGAGGTGTGGGGCGAGGAGGCGCTGCGGCGGGCGGGCGAGGTGGACGCACGGGTCGCGGCGGGCGAGCGGCTGCCGCTGGCCGGGGTGCAGATCGGAGTGAAGGGGCGGCGGCACGGGCTGCGTACGGCGGCTCCGCTGATCGAGGCCGGGTGCGTCCCCGTGGGCGCCACGGCCGTTCCCGGGCACGGAACTCCCTGGCAGACCTGGGGACTTGGCGCGTACGGCCGTACCGTCAACCCCTGGCGCTCCGACCGCACCCCCGGTGGCTCCTCCGCCGGTTCCGCCGCGGCGGTGGCCGCGGGCCTGGTGCCGCTGGCGACCGGCAGCGACGGGGCGGGGTCGGTGCGGATCCCCGCCGCCTGGTGCGGGGTGGTCGGCCTGAAGACGACCAACACCGACCGTACGGGGCTCACGGCGGCCGGGGTGCTGGCGCGGTGTGCGGAGGATGCGGCGGCGTACTGGCGGATCACGGCCGGGGAACAGCCATCGGATTCCGAAGTACCTGCACCGACCGCCGTCTGGTCCCCCGACCTCGGCTTCGCAGCCCCCGATCCGGAGCTCGTCGCCATCGCGCGAACGGCAGCGCAGCACCTCGCGGACACCGGCGTCGTACGGCTCGTCAGAGCCACCCTTCGTCTCGAAGACCCTGCCCCCGCCTGGCTCGCCCTCCGCACTCCCGGCGCCGACCCCACTGCCGCCCACCGCCTCCGTGCGCAGAACGACCGTCGCCTCGACGCCCTCTTCGCGGACGCGGACCTCCTGCTGACCCCGACCACCCCGAACCCGCCGCACGGCCACGAAGGCCCGGGCGACCGCTACTCCACGGCGCTCACCTGGGCGTTCAACCTCAGCGGACACCCGGCCCTCAGTCTCCCGGCCGGTTTCGGCGCCGACGGCTGTCCGGTCGGGCTGCAGCTGGTGGCGGCGCATGGCCGGGAGGCATTGCTGCTGGGGGTGGCGCGGGAGGCGGAGGGGCGAGCTGGGTTGCGGGCGAGGCCGACGCCGTACATGTGACCCATGGACATTTAAATGTGTGCGCATATACTGCGTACGCAAGTAGCCGTCGTACGCCGACCAAGTGGGGGATGTCATGAGCCGCCGTTTCCTGTTCCTGCTGGGCAGCAGCCGCAGCGAGGGCAACACCGAACTGCTGGCCCGCAGGGCCGCCGAGCAGTTGCCCGCGGACGTCGAGCAGGAGTGGATCGACCTCGCCGCCCGTCCGCTGCCCGACTACGAGGATCTGCGGCACGACAGCGACCATGTCCGCCCCACGGAGGGCACCACGGCGTTCCTGCTGGACGCGACGCTCTCGGCGACGGACATCGTGATCGCCTCGCCGCTGTACTGGTACTCGGTGTCCGCCCCGACCAAGCGCTACCTCGACTACTGGGCGGGCTGGCTGCGCACCCCCGGCCTCGACTTCAAGGCGACGCTGGCCGGGCGCACCCTCTGGGGCGTCACCGCGCTCGCGCACGAGGAGCGGGAGGTAGCCGACCCGCTGATCGGCACCCTCAACAACTCGGCCGCCTACATGGGTATGCGCTTCGGCGGCGTCCTGCTCGGCAACGGCTCCAAGCCCGGCGACGTACTGAAGGACGCCGAGGCGCTGGCCCACGCCAAGACGTTCTTCGCCCAGGAGGCACCGCTCGCCCGCTTCCCGTACGACGGCTGACTTCTACGCCGTGATGTCCTTCGTCGTGAACCGAGCCCAGGCGGCTGCCCCGAAGACCGCCGCGTAGAGGCCTTGCAGGCCGAGGTTCTTCACCAGGTCGTCCCAGTAGATCGGATCGCGCATGAGGTCGGCGAAGGACAGCCAGTAGTGGGAGAAGAAGTACGGCTGGAGTGCGTGCAGTTGCGGGATCTGGTCGAGGATCTGGACGGTGATCAGCAGACCGACCGTCGTCGCCATCGCCGCGATGCCGCTGTTGGTGAGGGTGGAGACGAACAGGCCCAGGGCCGCCACGCCCGTCAGTGACGCGGCGACGACCAGCGCGATCAGCAGGGCTCGGCCCAGGCCCTCGGTGAAGCTGATCTGGGTTCCCGAGATCGTCGTGAGGTCGCCGAGCGGGAAGAGCAGCGCGCCGACCGTGAGCGCCGAGACCGCGACCACCAGGGTGGCCACCAGGCAGAAGGCCATCGTGGTCGCGTACTTGGTGAGCAGCAGGCGGGTGCGGCCGGCCGGGGCGACGAGCAGATAGCGCAGCGTTCCCGCGTTGGCCTCGCCGGCGATCGCGTCGCCCGCGATGACGCCGATGGCCATCGGCAGGAAGAACGGGAGGGTCGCGGCCAGCGCGGTGAAGACCAGGAAGAGGCCGTTGTTGGTGATCTGCGAGATGAACGCGGGCCCCTCTCCACCGCCGCCGCCTCCGCCGACCCCCGAGCCGTCGCTCGTCTCGATCTTGACGGCGATCCCGACCAGGATGGGTACGGCGGCCAGCACACCGAGAAGCGCGAGCGTGCGCCAGCGCCGGAACGTCGTCACCAGCTCGCTGCGGAGGAGACCGAGGGTCCACAACGGGCTCTGTTTCCGGGGGACCTGGACCTCGCTCGGCCCGACCAGCTCAGCCTGCGACATCGAAGCCCTCCCCCGTCAGCGCCACGAACGCGTCTTCCAGGGAGGCCCGTTCGACCGCGAATCCGCGGACCCGAACCCCCGCCGTCACCAACGCGGCGTTCACCGCGGCGAGATCACGGTCGGGCGGCTCCGCGGTCACCCGGTCGTCCTCGATGGTGACGTCCGAGGCGCCCTGCTCCTTGAGCACCCGGGCCGCGTCGCCCGTGTCCGGGGTGGTGACGACCAGTCGGCCCCGCATCCCGGCCGCCAGGTCCGTCACCGCGCCCTGTGTGATCAGCCGCCCCTGCGCCATCACGGCGGCATGGCTGCAGACCTGCTCGATCTCGTCCAGCAGGTGGGAGGAGAGGAAGACGGTCGTGCCGTCGGAGGCCAACTCCCTGATCAGGGAGCGGATTTCACGCATCCCCTGCGGATCGAGCCCGTTCGTCGGCTCGTCCAGGACGAGGAGCCGGCGGGGCTGGAGCAGCGCGGCGGCGAGACCCAGCCGCTGCTTCATGCCGAGCGAGTACGCCTTCGCCTTCTTGCCCCCTGCCGCTGTCAGACCCACCCGGTCCAGCGCGGCCGCGACGCGTGCGCGCCGGGTGCGCGGGTCGGCGGTCGGGTCGGCGGCGTCGTACCGGATGAGGTTGTCGCGGCCGGAGAGGAAGCCGTACAGCGCGGGCCCCTCGATCAGCGCGCCGACGTGCGGCAGTACGGCGCGCGTGCCCCGGGGCATGGGATGGCCGAGTACGCGTGCCGTGCCGGAGGTCGGCTCGATGAGGCCCATCAGCATGCGGATGGTGGTGGTCTTGCCGGAGCCGTTCGGACCGAGGAAGCCGAAGACGCTGCCTGCCGGGACGGTCAGATCCAGACCGTCGACGGCGAGCTGCCCGCCGCGGAAGCGCTTGGTGAGCGCACGGGTCCGGATGACCCCGTCACCAGCACTCTCCGTGTCCGGCTCCGTGGCGGGCGGCTCGTCCATCGGCTCCCTCGATTCGTCGTACGCGTACGGTACTTCGCGTACGAGTGTTCTGCGTACGGCTGTTACTTGGCCTCGTTGGCCGCCTTCACCAGGGCGTCCTTCGTGACCATGCCGACGTAGACCTTGCCGTCGTCCGTCATCAGGGCGTTGACCAGGCGGGTCTTGAAGACCGTGCCCTCGCCGAACTTGCCGGTCACCTTGTCGCCGAGCGAGTCGAGGAAGCCGCCGAACTGGCCGCCGACCTCGGAGCCGGAGGGCATGCCCTCGCCGCCGGTCTCGATGACCGCGATGGAGTTCCAGCCCTCGCCTATGACCTTCGGCTCGCCCTCGGGCGCCTTCTGCTCGTCCGGAGTCTTGGAGTTGTCCGGGATCTTGAAGTCGTCCGGAGCCTGGCCGTGCTCACCGGCCGCGACGTCGCCCTCCTCCGTGACCTTCGCGCCCTTGGGCGGGGTGAAGTCGAAGGTGGAGGCGGCCGGCTTGGCGAAGGTGACCTGGGTGAAGCCCGCGTCCACGACGGCGGCGCCGCCGCTCGCCGGGGTCAGCGTGAACTTCAGCGGCAGACCGGTCTTGGCGTCCACGCCGACGGTGATCGCACCGACCGTGGAGCCGGAGTCCTTCGGCTTGATGAGCAGCCGGTAGGCGTCCCGGCCCGCGATCTGCGCGGTGCCGTCGACGGTCACGGACGTCGTGTCGTCGACCGACTTCAGGGCCTCCTCGGCGAGTTCCTGGGGCGTGGCCGGGACGTCTTCCTTCGTCTTCCCGTCGGCGCTCTCGGATGCGGTGCCGTGGTAGACCTCGTTGGACGCGCTGTCGTAGCCCCAGACGTCCTTGCCGTTGTGGATCAGGCTGTACTCGGCGGCGTTCTGCAGCAGCGAGATCTTGTGCTTGTCCTCGCCGTCGGCGGCGACGCGCACGGTGTGCGTGCCGGACGCCAGCTCCATGAGCTTGGAGCTCGGGTCGGCGGACGAGCCCTCGCCCGACTGCGTCGCCCCGGACATCAGGCTGCTCTCCAGGCCGCCGAGGTCCGGCAGCCCCAGGTCCGTGCTGATCTTCACCGTGCCGGACAGCTGCTGTACGTCCGATGCGGCGATCTTCTCGATGAGTTGCTGTGCGCTGATCTTGGGCAGGTCGGGGTCGCCGGAGTCGGCGATCGCCGGGACCAGCCCGATGGTCGCCGCCGCCACGCCCACCACCGCGACCGGAACGACGTACCGCGCGGCCTTGCGGCGCCCGGCGCGGAGGTCGTCCACCTCGCCGGCGGTCGTGCTGTCGTCGGATTCGTACGGTGCCATGTGTGCCTTACCTCCGTCGTAGCGGCGGCTGTCGCTTAATCGCACTCGTCCCACCCTGAGCCGCCATTCTCACCCGAATCGGTGAGGAGTGGTGTTTTCCGTGGTCTCCAGTTGACCAAATCGGCCGGAGGTATACGTCAACCTGCGGAGCCAACTCCGCGTACTGCTGCGGTATGACATGCGAGGGCGGCGCCTCCCCCGACCCGTAGGGGTCGTGCGGGGAAGACGCCGCCCTTTCTTGTGGATCAGTGCGTGGATCAGCGCCGCGTGGGTCAGCGCTGGATGAACACGTAGTCCGCCTGGTAGGGCACGCCGACGATGGTGCCCGGCTCGCAGGAGCCGGCCGGGGCGACGCCGCCGACGGTGTTCAGCCGCAGGATCTCCGCGGTGTCGGCGAGGAGCCCGCGGTGCTTGCCGGACTGGGTGGCTTTGAGGTCCAGCTCCGGGATGTTCTTGTCGCCGTTGGGCGTCCTGCTGATGACGGATCCGGTGACGGCGCTGCGGTCGGGCGCGATCCACTGCGGCGTACCGGAGTTGGGCTTGACGAAGGAGTGCGCGATCGGGCCGGCCAGGATGGCGCTGACGTCCCGTTGGCCGAAGGCGTACCCGCCGCCCTCGGCCGGCTTGCACTCGTAGATCTGCTTGCCCTTGAGGACGGATGCCTGGAAGTTGTCGAGCGCGTCGCGGAAGTCGAACGCCGTGGTCACCTTGTGCAGCTGGCCGCGGACGGCTCCGCCCGGGAACTCGGCCGTGTGCAGGTTGGCGTAGAACGAACCGGGGTCGGACTTCAGCGAGTTGAGCAGAGCGGCGTCGTCGACCTTGACGCTGCCGGTGACGGTCTTGCCCTTGGCGCCCGCGAGCAGCTTGGTGAAGTCGACCTTGACGCCGCCGTTCGTGCCCTTGGCGCCCTGGTGGATGTGGAGCAGGGTCGGCTTGTCCGTGCCGCGCCACTTCACGGCGACGGACACCTTGTTGTCCTTCACCTTCACGAACTGGAGCGCGGCGCCGTCCTTGTCCCCGACGGCCGGACCGCCCTCCACGGGCACCTCGCCCGCGCCCCGCAGACTGGCGGCGAGGATGGTCCCGCCCGTGCCGCCCGCCACGGTGCCGCTCTGGCTCACGATGCCTTCGCCTCCGGTGTGCCCCGCGTGGTCGGCGCGGTTGCCTCCGGCGGCGAAGGCGGGAATCACCGCGGCGGCGACACCACCGGCGGCGGCCACCGCGACAGCGGTGACGATCAGGCTCTTACGGCGCAGTGAGAACGTCGCGTTCATGCCCATAATTCTTTTGTCTCCCCGTAATGCAGCCGACGCCCCCTGCGTCAGCTTCTGGGCATGAATACGGAGGCGATCTCAGTCTGGACTCAGTCCAGCAGTGTGACCTGCATCACACCACAAGTCCCCGCTGCTCAGCGCCGGAACTAGCCCGCCCGATGCACCACGGCGTCGCACAACTCCAGCAGCGCCGCCTTCGCGTCGCACTCCGGCAACGGAGCCAGCGCGGCCCGCGCGTCCTCCGCATACCGCACCGTGTCCCGCCGCGCCTGCTCCAGCGCCGGATGCCCACGCAATCCCGCGAGCGCCTCCGCGAGCCGAGCGTCGTCACTCAGGTCGGAGTCCAGCAGCTCGCACAGCGCGACATCCTCGGCCAGCCCCAGCCGGGCCGCCCGCTCCCGCAGCCGCAGCACCGGAAGGGTCGGAATCCCCTCGCGCAGGTCGGTCCCCGGCGTCTTCCCGGACTCGTGCGAGTCGGACGCGATGTCCAGGACGTCGTCGGCGAGCTGGAAGGCGACCCCGAGCCGCTCCCCGTACTGCGTCAGCACGTCGATCACCGTCTCGTCGGCACCCGACATCATCGCCCCGAACCGGCACGACACCGCGACCAGCGACCCGGTCTTCCCGCTCAGCACGTCCAGGTAGTGCTCGACCGGATCCCGGCCGTCCGTCGGTCCTGCCGTCTCCAGGATCTGCCCGGTCACCAGCCGCTCGAACGCCTCCGCCTGCACCCGCACCGCCTCCGGACCGAGATCGGCGAGGGTGTGCGAGGCGCGCGCGAACAGGAAGTCACCGGTGAGCACGGCGACCGAGTTGCCCCAGCGGACGTTGGCGCTGGGCACCCCGCGCCGTACGGCCGCCTCGTCCATCACGTCGTCGTGGTACAGCGTCGCGAGGTGCGTCAGCTCGACGACCACGGCGGACGGCACGACCCCCGGTGCGTACGGGTCCCCGAACTGCGCCGAGAGCATCACGAGCAGCGGCCGGAACCGCTTGCCGCCGGCCCGCACCAGATGCTGCGCGGCCTCGGTGATGAACGGGACCTCACTCTTGGTGGCTTCGAGCAACCCTTCCTCGACAGCCGCCAATCCGGCCTGGACATCGGCTTCCAGAGCCTGGTCCCGCACGCTCAGCCCGAACGGCCCGACGACGGTCACGAGGGGTCTCCTGTCTGCTGGTGTCCACTGGCGTTTACACGGTTTGTCGATAGGTCGCTGCCATCACTCAAGTCAGCGTATCCGGTCACCTTTCGATCACCGATGCCCACCCACCCGTGCAGCACGGGCGGTATCGGATCACGACCGGTATGTTTTCGATCATCTGAAAAGAATGGATATCTATCGACTTACCCGGAAGTAGGGAGGTGTGTCCATGAACATCCGTACGTCCTTCCCCTACGAGACGACTCATGAGGACCTCCGTATCCCCTTGTCGGACGGGACCCTGCTCTACGCGCGCGCGTGGCGCCCGCTCACCGACGAGCCCGTACCGGCGCTCCTCGAATACCTTCCGTACCGCCTGACCGACTGGACCGCTCCCCGCGACTTCCAGCGCCACCCCTGGTACGCGGGCCACGGCTACGCCTCCGTCCGGGTCGATGTGCGCGGGCACGGCAACAGTGAGGGCGTCCCGGGCGACGAGTACGCGGTGACGGAGCTGGCCGACGGGGTCGAGGTGGTCAACTGGCTGGCGGCGCAGCCCTGGTGCGACGGCAAGGTGGGCATGTTCGGCATCTCCTGGGGCGGCTTCAACTCCCTCCAGATCGCGGCCCTCGCGCCCGAGCCGCTCAAGGCGATCGTGACCGTCTGTTCGACGGACGATCGCTATGACAACGACGTGCACTACATGGGAGGTTCCGTCCTCGCGGTGGACATGCACGCCTGGGCCGCCGCCATGCTCGCCTTCTCCTCCCGGCCGCCCGATCCGCGGCACGTCGGCGAGGCCGCCTGGCGCGAGATGTGGGTCGAGCGCCTGGAGGCCGTCCAGCCCCTCGTCCACACCTGGCTCGCCCACCAGACCCGGGACCGCTACTGGCGCCGTGGCAGCGTGTGTGAGGACTACGGCGCGATCAAGGCGGCCGTCCTCGCGGTGGGCGGCTGGCACGACCCGTACCGCGACACCGTGCTGCGGCTCGTCGAGCACCTCCCACCCGATCGCGTACGAGGACTGATCGGCCCCTGGTCGCACCAGTACCCGGACCGCGGCCTGTCGCCCGGTCCGGCGATCGGCTTCCTCCAGGAGACTTTGCGCTGGTGGGACCACTGGCTGAAGGGCAGGGGCGCACTCCCCGAGCCCCTGCTGCGCGCCTACGTCACCGACTCCCACCGCCCCGCCACGGTGTACGGCACCCTGCCCGGCCGCTGGGTCGGCGAGCCCGCGTTGCCCTCCCCGAACGTGACGACGGTGACGTACGCCTGTCAGGGCGCCCCCGTCCTCGTACGGTCGCCGATGCACACCGGGGTCGACGCCGGCCGCTTCATTCCCTTCGGCAACGATGCCGACCTGCCGCCGGACCAGCGGGAGGAGGACGCGCGGTCGGTGTGCTTCGAGTTTCCGGTGGCCGAGGAGACGTGGGTGCTGGGGCGGGCGCGGGTGGGGCTGCGGGTGACTGCCCAGGCGCCGCGGGGGCAGGTCGTGGCGAGGGTATGTGACATAGCACCGGACGGCTCGTCGACCCTGGTCACGCGCGGAGCACTGAACCTCTCGGCACGACAGGGCCGCGACCGGACCGTGCCATGGACGCCGGGCACCACCGAAGAGGTGACCTTCGAGCTGAATGCCGTCGGCCACGCCTTCCCGCCCGGCCACCGCATCCGGCTCGCCGTCTCCTCCGCGTACTGGCCGTGGATCTGGCCGCAGCCCGACTCGGCGGCGGGCTTCACCCTGGACCCGGCGGGCAGCTTCCTCGAACTGCCCGTACGGAAGCGCGAATTCGACCGTAATATCCGTTTCGAGGAACCCGAGCAGGCTGAGCCGCTGGGCGTCAACTTCCCCGCCACGCTCGACGAGCCGCGCCCCGGACGCCTGGTGGTGCGGGACGTCGCGCGGGGCACGTGGCGGCTTGAGGTCGACCCGAGGTACGGCGGCACGCGCGCGTACCCCGACGGGCTGGAGTCCACCGAGGACGCGCTGGAGACGTACACGATCGACGAGACGGACCCACTGTCGGCCCGCACCCGCTCGGACTGGTCGATCCGGTTGCACCGCCCGGAACAGGGCTGGGACACCACGGTCCGCACCCGCTCGGAGATCAGCTGCGACGGGGACCACTTCACCACCTCCGACGAGGTGATCTGCACGGAGGGCGGCCAAGTCCTCTTCCATCGGACCTGGGAGAAGCGCATCCCGCGAACGGCCGGTTGATAAAGCCCTCTTGGTCCGATTGCCCGTTTTGCCGCGCTTGCGGACACGCGTGACGTGACTCACGTCCCGACCTGCACAGAAAACACACAGGCATCCGCCGATCCGCCTTTCGCCATGGCCAGTTGGGCTTGGCAACCGCAAAGGATCAAGCAGCACATTCGCCCCACACCAAGGTCAATAGGTGCGATGTGTGAATCCGGTACTTGTTTCGGACATGTGCTCTCGCATACGTTCCCGGCCTGTCGGGCGGACGCCGAATCCTGCCACCGCCCGAACGACCCATTGACCAACTCACCGCACGGCAGGAGCGGGGGACCCAGGTAAGCCGCCGGACCGGACACCGTGCCGGGACGGCTCGGGGTGAAGCCATGCCCGTGAGGGTGTGGCCGGGCACCTCCCAGCCCGAACCCGACAGCTCACCTCGCAGGCGCCGGAGAGGAACTTCGCCATGGCTGCAGCCGGTAAGCACCGCCGTACCAGAACCGCTCGCATCACCCGCGCCATCGCCGTCGCCGGCACCGGCGTCGCCGTCCTCGCGCTGCCGGTCATCGGCGCGACCAGCGCCTCGGCGGCCACCCCGACCGTGGCCACCGCCACCTCGCTGGGCTACGCCGACACCCTCGACGGCTGGATCCGCGCGTCCCTCCAGGTGATGGCGCAGAACGGCATCCCCGGGTCGTACGACGGCATCTACCGCAACATCATGCGGGAGTCCTCCGGCAACCCGGCAGCCATCAACAACTGGGACTCCAACGCCGCCGCGGGCACCCCGTCGAAGGGCCTCCTCCAGGTCATCGACCCGACCTTCGAGGCCTACCACGTGGCCGGCACCGCGTACAACCCGTACGATCCGGTCGCCAACATCACCGCCGCCTGCAACTACGCGTTCCAGCGGTACGGCTCGATCGACAACGTCTTCGGCGCGTACTGAGAACTACCCCGTCGGGAAGAGACGTTCGAGGACGACGGCGATGCCGTCGTCCTCGTTCGACAGGGTGATCTCGTCGGCCACCGCCTTGAGTTCGGGATGGGCGTTGGCCATGGCGACGCCGTGCGCCGCCCAGTCGAGCATGGGGATGTCGTTGGGCATGTCCCCGAAAGCGATGGTCTGCCCAGGTCCCAGCCCCAGATGCTCGGCGGCCAGCGCGAGACCGGTCGCCTTGGTCACCCCGCATGGCTGGAGTTCGACGGTCCCGGGCCCCGACATGGTGACCGTCGCGAGTGAACCCACCACCGCGCGCGCCGTCGCCGCCAACTCATCGTCGGACAGGGCGGGATGACGCAGCAGCACCTTGCTGATGGGCGCGCACCACAGGTCGTCGCGGCGCCCCACGCGTACGGCGGGCAGGGTCGGGTGGGGCATCAGGTACCCCGGTTCGATGAGCGTGAGCCCGTCGACGCCGTCCTGGTCGACGGCTGCGTACACCTGCCCGATCTCCGCCTCGATCTTGCCGAGCGCGGTCTCGGCCAGCTCCCGGTCCAGCGTGACGGACCACAGCAGACGGTCCGCGCCGGCGTCGTACACCTGCGCGCCCTGTCCGCACACCGCGAGCCCCTCGCTGCCGAGGATGTCGAGCAACGGCCGCACCCTCGGGGCCGGCCGCCCCGTCACCACCAAGTGCCGGGCGCCGAACGCCGTCACCTGCGCAAGCGCGGCGAGCGACCGGTCGGAGAGCGTGTCGTCGCCCCGGAGCAGGGTGCCGTCCAGATCAGTGGCGATGAGTGAATATGCGATGGGTGCGGCCATGATCAGAGAATACGGACAGAAAGCCCGACCGACTCGACGCGAACAGGACGCCTCCTACGGTGACTTGGGCCGGAGAGTCCCCGTTTCACTCCCTCGGGACGCCCCCGGAGCGAATGACACCGTGACGCCGTGACGTCTCCTTCCCCAAGGCACCTCCAGAAGACCGCCCCCGCCGTCCGGAACGGCTTCGGCGACGTCGCTGACCTGCGGCTGCCGTAGCAGGCCTCGCCCCCGTAACGTGTGCCGCGACCACATGACACACCTGGTATACGGACCGCACGAGAGCGAGGCAGCACCCATGCCCCCCTTCGATGTCCCCGAGGGCGACCCCTTCGGCCCGCACAACCTTCCGTACGGTGTCTTCTCCCCCGCCGGTACCACGGAGCGGAGGGTCGGGGTCCGGCTCGGCGACCACGTCCTGGACGCGGGCGCGGCGGCGCACGCGCTCGGCTCGCCGTACGCCCCCCTGCTCGCCCGGCCCACCCTCAACCCGCTGCTGGCCGCGGGCCGCACCACCTGGTCGGACGTACGGCGCGCGCTGACGGCGTGGCTGACGGTGCCGTCCCACCGGGAGACCGTCGAGCCGCTGTTCCACCCCCTGTCCTCGGTGACCCTGCACCTCCCCTTCGAGGTCGCGGACTACGTCGACTTCTACGCCTCCGAGAACCACGCCCGGAACGTCGGCCGTATCTTCCGCCCCGACGCCCCCGACTCCCTGACCCCCAACTGGAAGCATCTGCCGATCGGTTACCACGGCCGCTCCGGCACGGTGGTCGTGTCGGGCACGGATGTCGTACGACCGTCCGGGCAGCGCAAGTCCCCCGCCGACCCGGCGCCCGTCTTCGGCCCCTCCGTCCGCCTGGACATCGAGGCGGAGGTCGGCTTCGTGGTGGGCACGCCGTCGCCGATGGGCCGACCGGTCGGGCTCGGCGACTTCCGGGACCACGTCTTCGGCCTCTGCCTGCTCAACGACTGGTCCGCCCGCGACATCCAGGCCTGGGAGTACGTCCCCCTCGGCCCGTTCCTCGGCAAGTCCTTCGCCACGTCGGTGTCGGCGTGGATCACGCCGCTGGACGCGCTGGACGAGGCGCGGGTGGCGCCGCCGGAGCGGACGTATGCGTTGCTGCCGTATCTGGACGATGCACAGGAGGAGCCTGGTGGCTACGACCTGCGCATCTCGGTCGCCGTCAACGGCCATGTGATCTCCGAGCCCCCCTTCTCCACCATGTACTGGACGGCCGCCCAGCAACTGGCCCACATGACCGTCAACGGCGCCTCCCTGCGCACCGGCGACCTCTACGGCTCCGGCACGGTCAGCGGCCCGACCGAACACGAGCGCGGCTCCCTCCTGGAACTGACCTGGAACGGCCGCGACGCACTGGAACTCCCCGACGGAAAGCGGACGTTCCTGGAGGACGGGGACGTGGTGACGCTGTCGGCATGGGCGCCGGGGGCGGACGGGGTGCGGGTCGGGTTGGGGGAGGTTGTGGGGCGGGTTGTGGCGGGGAGCTGAGGCGGAGGGCTGACGCGGGGAGGGTGCCGGAGGGGGCGGGCGCTGGGATCGGGTGGTGCCCGAGGGGCAGGTGCTCGGATCGGGTGGTGCTTGTCCCATGACTCGGGCGGCCATCGCCGTCATACTTACGGCGGGCGGGATGCCCCGTAGCCGCGCCCCCTCCCGAAGCGCAGCCCTTCCCGACCAGGATCCGGAGACCCTGGCATGACCGTCTGCCTGCTCCTGCTGAGCGTCGTCGCCCTCACGGCCGCCGTGCCGGTCCCGCGTGCTCTGACCCGGGCGGGGTGGCCGGAGCGGGAACCCGTGGTCGGGCTGTGGGTGTGGCAGTGCCTGGTCGCGACGGTGCTGCTGTGCTGTCTGACGGCGCTCGTGCTGGGCACGGCCGCCGTCTTCCACACCGTCCGCGACCGGGTCTTCGCCCCGGCGCCGCCGTCGGTGACCGCCGCGTACGACTTGTCCACGGCCCCGGCCTGGGCCGCCGCCCTCACCCTGCTGCTGGCCTGCGGGGCCGCCTGGACGACGGCGATGCTCGCCCGCGAGCTGGTGGAGGCGCGCAGGCGCCGCGGCCAGACCCGAGCGCATCTGCGCGAACGCGCCCCCGAACTGCCGGCCGGGCTGGGTGCCGCCGCGCGCGGTCCGCTCCTGGTCCTCGAGGACGAGTACCCCGACGCCTGGTGGATGCCCGGCAGCCCGCCCCAACTGGTCGTCACCACCGGCGCCCTGCACCGGCTGACCGACCACCAGCTCGACGCCGTCCTCACTCACGAACGCGACCACGCCCGCGCCCATCACGACTGGCTGCTGCACCTGTCCACCGCCCTCGCCACCGGGTTCCCCCGCATCCCGCTCTTCGCCCACTTCTGCGACCAGACCCACCGCCTCGTCGAACTCGCCGCCGACGACACGGCATCCCGCCGATGCGGCCACCTGACCACCGCACTGGCGTTGATCGAGCTCAACCAGCACCGGGGCGTCCTGTCCTGCGCATCCAGCCACCGCCTGCTCGGCGAGCGCGTGGACCGGCTCCTGGAACCCCGCCCACGGCTGGGCCGCCGCCGCAGGATCATCGCTACGACGACGGCCGCGCTGGTGCCGCTACTGCCCCTGCTGATCCTTTTCGGCCCGGGGTTGACGGCGCTGGCGTAAGCGGGCGGAGGGGGACGGCCTCGCTGCTTCGGGTCGGCTGCTTCGGGTCGGCTACTTCGGGTCGCGGTTGAAAACCGACTTCGACCAGAAGTAACCGAGTGCGGTGAGGGCGAGGCACCAGGCGATCGCCAGCCACCCGTTGTAGCCGATCTCGCTGCCGAGCAGCAGACCGCGCAGGGTCTCGATGGCCGGGGTGAACGGCTGGTACTCGGCGATCGGCTGGAACCAGCCCGGCATCGCGTCGATCGGGACGAAGGTGCTGGAGATGAGCGGGAGGAAGACCAGCGGCAGCGCGTTGTTGCTGGCTGCCTCGGCGTTCGGGCTGACCAGGCCCATCCCGACCGCGAGCCAGGTGAGCGCCAGGGTGAACAGCGTGAGCAGGGCGAATGCCGCGATCCACTCCAGGGCCGTGGCATCCGTGGAGCGGAAGCCGATGGCCACGCCGATGGCGCCGACGAAGGCCACGCTCATGATCGCCTGGAGCACGCTGCCGAGAACGTGCCCGATGAGCACGGAGCCACGGTGGATCGCCATCGTGCGGAAACGGGCGATGATGCCCTCGTTCATGTCCATGGCGACGGACACGGCGGTGCCGACCGCGGTGGAGCCGATGGTCATCAGCAGGACGCCCGGCACGAGATAGGCGATGTACTCGGACCTGTCCGCCCCGCCGCCCCCGATGCCCGCGCTCATCGTGTCGCCGAAGATGTAGACGAAGAGCAGCAGGAGCATGACCGGCGTGAGCAGCAGGTTCAGCGTGAGGGACGGATAGCGGCGCGCGTGCAGGAGATTGCGCCGCAGCATGGTGGAGGAGTCGCGCACGGCGAGGGAGAGGTTGCTCATCGGACGTTCTCCTTGGGCTGGTTGGGGACGTTGGCCGGGCCGGTGAGGGCGAAGAACACGTCGTCGAGGTCGGGGGTGTGCACGGTCAGCTCGTCCGCCTCGATGCCGGCGGAGTCGAGCCAGTCGAGGAGGGAGCGCAGTTCGCGCTGACTGCCGTCGCTGGGGATGTGCAGGGCGAGGGATTCGTCATCGCCCGTCACTTCTCGCAGTGCTGCGGCGGCGGACTGGTAGGCGGCCGGGTCGGTGAAGCGGAGGCGGACGTGTCCGCCGGGGATGAGCCGCTTGAGCTCGTCGGCACTTCCCTCGGCGGCGATCTTTCCGTCGTTGAGGACGGCGATGCGGTCGGCGAGTTCGTCGGCTTCTTCCAGGTACTGGGTGGTGAGGAAGACCGTGACGCCGTCGGAGACGAGTTCGCGGATGATGCCCCACATGTTGTGGCGGGAGCGGGGGTCGAGGCCGGTGGTCGGCTCGTCGAGAAAGATGATCCGCGGGTTGCCGACCAGGGTCATGGCGATGTCCAGCCGCCGCTTCATACCGCCGGAGTAGCTCTGCGCGGGCTTCTTGGCTGCTTCCACCAGGTCGAAGCGTTCCAGCAGCTCGGCGGCGACCCGCCGCCCCTCGGACTTGGACAGGTGGTGCAGGCCCGCCATGAGGAGCATGTTCTCCTCGCCGGTGATCAGCCCGTCCACGGCCGAGAACTGCCCGGTGACACCGATCGCGCCGCGCACGGCCTGCGGCTCGGCGGCGATGTCGTGGCCCGCGACCTGGGCCTGTCCGCCGTCGGCGGTGATGAGCGTGGAAAGGATCTTCACGGCGGTGGTCTTCCCAGCGCCGTTCGGCCCGAGCAGCGCGAACACGGAACCGGCCGGGATGTGCAGGTCGATGCCGTCGAGGACGGTCTTGTCGCCGTACGACTTGCGCAGACCGACGGTGGAGACGGCGGCGGGCGACTGCGGACCGTCGCCACTCCGCCTGGACGTGGGCATGACAGATGAAGGCACGGGACCCTCCCTTTCGAAGGCTGAATTGACGGGGGTAGTGGATGAGTTGGTGGGGCCGGTGTTCAGGCCTTGGCGCGGCGAATATCGATGTTGCCCCAGTTGGTCCGGGCCCGGACCTTGACGGATTCCTCGGACTGCGCCGGGGCCTCGGACGGGGTGAGCGCGTTGCGGACCTGGCCGTTCTCGGAGTTGGCGTCGAGCCAGGCGGCGCTGCCCTCGCGGATGCCGACCTCGATGGCGCCGTAGCTGGTCTCCAGCTGGACGGTGCCGCGGGCGACGTCGGCCACGCGCAGGGCGCCATGGGCGGTGGTGGCGGAGACCGAGGCCTCGGCGCGCCCGATCTCGATATCGCCGTGTGCGCCGCTCACCCGCAGCTCGCCGGTCACGGCGTCGACGATTGTGGTGCCGTGCGAGTTCTTCAGGACGGCGTGACCGTCGACGAGACCGACCCGCAGGCTGCCGGAGCTGGTGGTGATCTCGGCCATGCCCTCGACCCGGTCCACGCGGACCGATCCGTGTGAGGCCTTGAGGTGCAGCGGTCCGGTGGTGTCGAGACGGACGTCGCCGCCCGAGGTCTTCACCCGCACCTTCCCGAGCCGACCCTCGCCGAGCACCTGGGTCCAGGAGCCGGTCACGTCGAGGGACGAGCCGACGGGCAGCTCGACCGTCACGTACACGAGGCCGCTGGGGCCGATCATGCGGCGCTCGGCGGTCCTGACCGTGAGGACGCCGCTCGCGTACAAGACCTCGGTCTGCTCGGCGGCCCGCACGTCCTTGCCGCGCTTCGGGTTGGCGGGCTCCACCTCGACGACGGTGTCGGGTCGGTCGCTCGCGGTGAACTGGATGGAACCGGCGCCCACATGAGCGTTGACCGAGATCGCTTCGGGGGTGTCGAAAGTAGGCATGACTGTCCCGTCCTCTTGGGCCCTTGGGACGTCCCCGCTGGTGGGACGTGGTGTGGATGAAGTAGGTCAGGCGGAGGCGCGGGCTAGCGCACCCAGCCCGTGAAGCTCTGTCCGACGGTCCGGGTCTTCTCCGTCGTACGCGGCCGGGCACCGCCGTCGACCGCGGCCGACACGGCCCGCACCAGCCACGCGTTGACCGACAGCCCCTCACGGCTCGCGGCCTCCTCGGCACGCGCCTTGAGGTGCGCCGGCAGCCGCAGATTGACGCGAGCGGTGCCGCCCTCGTCACCGTCGGCGGGAGCCGAGGCCCTGAGGTGTTCGACGGGCGCGACAGGCTCCGCGGAGGCGCCATCGTCGGTCGACGGCAGTGTCACCACGAAGTCGGGATCGAGCCCACGCAGCCGTACGTCGACCGAGCCGGGGGCGAGTTCGCGGGTGATCTCGTCCATCGCGGCGGAGAGCACATTGAGCAGGGTCAGACGAGTCGCCGACTCCAGGGGAGCCGTGAGCCGCTCAGCCAGCTCGCGGGCTTCGTCACCGCCGGCCTCGGCGGCCACCGCGAGTTCACGGCGGAGGGTGTCGACATACGGCGTGAGGTCCATGACGCCATCATGGCACCACGATGGCGCCACACGCAAGCCATGAGGTGGCAGCCTGAGCCCGAAGCCCTACCGACACCACCCTGACCTGCGAAAACACGCTGGCGCCCACCTGAGCGACTACGGCACCACGTGCCCTCACGCACTCCTCGGAGCATGGAATGGCACCGCGCGGCACCGGATGGCGCCACATGGCACCCTGTGACGCCATTACGGCATCACAGGGACCCCTATCCCCAGTCGTCGGGCTCCGGTTCCGCGTCCATCTCGGGCCAGTGGTCGTCGTCGCCCGCTGCACCGGCGACCGCAGGAGCGGGAGCGGAGCCGGGTGCCCCGCCCTCCAGCGAGGCCAGCACGCCGATGACGCCCTCCCCGTACGTCGCGAGCTTCTTCTCACCCACCCCGCTGACACCGCCGAGCTCTCGCACCGACGTCGGCCACACCGTGACGATCTCCCGGAGCGTGGCGTCATGGAAGATCACATACGCCGGGACGCCCTGCTCACGGGCCTGCTCGGCGCGCCACGCGCGCAGCGCCTCGAAGGCGGGCAGCAGTTCCTCGGGCAGTTCGGCCACCGCCGCCTTGGGCTTGCGGTCGCCCCGGCCGGACGAGGAGGACGTCGTACGCGCCGACGCCGGCTTCTTCGGTTCCTTGCGCAGCGGCACCTCCCGCTCCCGCCGCAGCACCTCTCCGCTCGCCTCGGTCAGCACCAGCGTGCCGTACTCCCCCTCGACCGCGAGCAGCCCCTGCGCCAGCAACTGCCGTACGACGCCCCGCCATTCGCCCTCGGACAGCTCCTCGCCGATGCCGAACACGGACAGCTGGTCGTGGTCGAACTGGATCACCTTGCCGGTGCGCTTGCCCAGCAGGATGTCGACGATCTGCACCGCGCCGAACTTCTGCCCGCGCTCCCGCTGCAGCCGCACCACCGTCGACAGCACCTTCTGCGCGGCGACGGTGCCGTCCCACGTCTCCGGCGGGGTCAGACAGGTGTCGCAGTTGCCGCAGCCCGCCGGATCGGGATCCTGACCGAAGTAGGCGAGGAGCTGGCCCCGGCGGCACTGCGCCGTCTCGCACAGCGCCAGCATCGAGTCCAGGTGGGCGGCGGCCCGTCGCCGGAACGCCTCGTCCCCCTCGCCGGACTGGATCAGCTTGCGCTGCTGTATGACGTCGTTGAGCCCGTACGCCATCCAGGCGGTGGACGGCAGCCCGTCCCGCCCCGCGCGCCCCGTCTCCTGGTAGTAGCCCTCCACCGACTTCGGCAGATCCAGATGCGCGACGAACCGTACGTCCGGCTTGTCGATGCCCATCCCGAAGGCGATGGTCGCCACCACGACCAGACCGTCCTCCCGCAGGAACCGGGACTGGTGCGCCGCGCGCGTACCCGCGTCCAGACCGGCGTGATACGGCACCGCCTCGATGCCGTTGCGGCTCAGGAACTCGGCCGTCGAGTCCACCGACTTGCGGGACAGGCAGTACACGATGCCCGCGTCGCCCGGGTGCTCCTCGCGCAGAAAGCTCAGCAGCTGCTTCTTGGGGTCCGCCTTCGGCACGATCCGGTACTGGATGTTGGGCCGGTCGAAGCTCGCCACGAAGTGGCGGGCCGTCGGCATGTTCAGCCGCTGGGTGATCTCCTTGTGCGTCGCGTGCGTGGCCGTCGCCGTGAGCGCGATCCGCGGGACGTCCGGCCAGCGCTCCCCGAGCAGGGAGAGGGCCAGATAGTCGGGGCGGAAGTCGTGGCCCCACTGGGAGACACAGTGCGCCTCGTCGATCGCGAAGACGGCGATCTTGCCGCGCGAGAGCAGATCGAGGGTGGCATCCAGCCGCAGGCGCTCCGGCGCCAGATACAGCAGGTCCAGCTCGCCCGCCAGGAACTCGGCCTCCACCACCCGGCGCTCGTCGAAGTCCTGCGTGGAGTTCATGAACCCGGCCCGCACACCGAGCGCCCGCAGCGCGTCCACCTGGTCCTGCATCAGCGCGATGAGCGGCGAGACGACCACGCCCGTACCGGGTCTGACCAGGGACGGGATCTGGTAGCACAGTGACTTGCCGCCCCCGGTCGGCATGAGCACGACGGCGTCCTCGCCGGCCACGACATGCTCGATGACCGCTTCCTGCTCGCCGCGGAAACTGTCGTACCCGAAAACCCTGTGGAGCGTGGCAAGCGCCTCGCTCCCGGCTACCGCTGTCATCCCGCCGATCCCGCCCGTCCCACCCATCGCTGTGCCCCCGTACGCCGTACCTCGACCACTGCCCCCACGATAGGGGCCCGCTCTGACACCGTCGGACTTATCCACAGGCTCGCCGGCCCGAGACCCACAGAACAGCAGCCCCCTCACGCACAGACGCCCGGCACCCAGAGCGTGGGGTGCCGGGCGGCTGTGTGCGTCCGGATCGGTTCAGCGCACGAACACTCCCGCCTGGCTCGCCAGGTCCAGGAAGTACTGCGGTGCCACACCGAGCACCAGCGTGACCGCCACACCCACGCCGATCGCCGTCGTCGTCAGCGCGGACGGCACGGCGACCGTCGGGCCCTCGGGCGCCGGCTCGCTGAAGAACATCAGCACGATGACGCGGATGTAGAAGAACGCGGCGATCGCCGACGAGATCACACCGACCACGACCAGCGGGCCCGCGCCGCCCTCCGCCGCCGCCTTGAACACGGCGAACTTCCCGGCGAAGCCGGAGGTCAGCGGAATGCCCGCGAAGGCCAGCAGGAACACCGCGAACACGGCCGCAACGAGCGGCGAACGGCGCCCGAGACCGGCCCACTTGGACAGGTGCGTCGCCTCGCCACCGGCATCCCGTACGAGCGTGACCACCGCGAACGCGCCGATCGTCACGAACGAGTAGGCGCCCAGATAGAACAGCACGGACGACACCCCGTCCGGCGTGGTCGCGATGACACCCGCGAGGATGAAGCCCGCGTGCGCGATGGACGAGTACGCCAGCAGCCGCTTGATGTCCGTCTGCGTGATCGCGACGATCGCACCGCCGAGCATGGTGACGATCGCGACCGCCCACATGACCGGCCGCCAGTCCCAGCGCAGGCCGGGCAGCACCACGTAGAGGATCCTGAGCAGCGCGCCGAACGCGGCCACCTTCGTCGCCGCCGCCATGAATCCGGTGACCGGGGTCGGTGCGCCCTGGTAGACGTCCGGCGTCCACATGTGGAACGGCACGGCGCCGACCTTGAACAGCAGGCCCATCACCAGCATCGCGGCGCCGATGAGCAGCAGCGCGTCGTTGCCCATGGTGTCCGCGAGCGCCGGGGTGACGTTCGTGACCGTGCCGTCGACGACCTGCGCGATCGTCGCGTACGACACCGAGCCCGCGTAGCCGTACAGCAGCGCGATGCCGAACAACGTGAACGCGGAGGCGAACGCGCCGAGCAGGAAGTACTTGACCGCGGCCTCCTGCGACATCAGCCGCTTGCGGCGCGCGATCGCGCACAGCAGGTACAGCGGCAGCGAGAAGACTTCCAGGGCGATGAACAGCGTCAACAGGTCGTTGGCCGCCGGGAAGATCAGCATGCCCGCGATCGCGAACAGCAGCAGGGGGAACACCTCGGTGGTGGTGAACCCCGCCTTGACCGCGGCCTTTTCACTGTCGCTGCCCGGCACGGAGGCGGCCTGCGCGGCGAACGAGTCGACCCGGTTGCCGTGCGCCGCCGGGTCCAACCGTCGTTCGGCGAAGGTGAACAGGCCCACCAGACCGGCGAGCAGGATCGTGCCCTGCAGGAACAGGGCCGGGCCGTCGACCGCGATGGCGCCCATCGCCACGATGCCCGCGCGGGTCGTGCCGTATCCGTCCGCCGCGAGCGCGACGACCGCCGCGAAGGCGGCGACCAGAGCCACGACGGAGACGAACACCTGCACGTAGTAGCGGGCCTTGCGCGGCACCAGCGCCTCGACCAGCACCCCGACCACCGCCGCCCCGACGACGATCAAGGTCGGCGACAATTGCCCGTATTCGATCTTCGGCGACTCGATCTTCGAGATCGGATCGGCCGCGGTTGTCCACAGGCTGTGGACGACTGCTGTACTCACTTGGCCGCCTCCACCTCGGGCTGAGGATCCTTCTGCTCTACGTCGGACATGGTCTGCTTGACCGCCGGGTTCACGATGTCCGTGACGGGCTTCGGGTAGACGCCCAGGAAGATCAGCAACGCGACCAGCGGGGCCACGACCACGAGTTCACGCACCCGGAGATCCGGCATCGCCGCGACCTCCGCCTTCACCGGGCCCGTCATCGTCCTCTGATAGAGGACCAGGGTGTAGAGCGCGGCGAGCACGATGCCGAACGTGGCGATGATCCCGATGACCGGGTAGCGCGCGAACGTGCCGACCAGGACCAGGAATTCACTGACAAAGGGGGCAAGTCCGGGCAGCGACAGGGTCGCCAGGCCACCGATCAGGAACGTGCCCGCGAGCACCGGAGCGACCTTCTGCACACCTCCGTAGTCGGCGATGAGCCGCGAGCCGCGCCGCGAGATCAGGAAGCCGGCCACCAGCATCAACGCGGCCGTCGAGATCCCGTGGTTGACCATGTACAGCGTCGCGCCCGACTGGCCCTGGCTGGTCATCGCGAAGATGCCCATGATGATGAATCCGAAGTGCGAGATCGACGCGTACGCCACCAGCCGCTTGATGTCCCGCTGCCCGACGGCGAGCAGCGCCCCGTAGATGATGCTGATCAGCGCCAGTACGAGGATGACGGGCGTCGCCCACTTCGACGCCTCCGGGAACAGCTGGAGGCAGAAGCGGAGCATCGCGAAGGTGCCCACCTTGTCGACGACCGCCGTGATGAGGACGGCGACCGGGGCGGTGGCCTCCCCCATCGCGTTGGGCAGCCAGGTGTGCAGCGGCCACAGCGGCGCCTTCACCGCGAACGCGAAGAAGAAGCCCAGGAACAGCCAGCGTTCGGTGTTGGTCGCCATGTCGAGCGAGCCGTTGGCCCGCGCCTCGGCGATCTCCTGGAGCGAGAAGTTCCCGGCGACCACATACAGGCCGATCACGGCGGCCAGCATGATCAGACCGCCGACCAGGTTGTAGAGCAGGAACTTCACGGCCGCGTACGACCGTTGCGTCGACGCCACCTTCTCGCCGTGCTCGTGGGCACGGTCCCCGAAGCCGCCGATGAGGAAGTACATCGGGATCAGCATGGCTTCGAAGAAGATGTAGAAGAGGAAGACGTCGGTGGCCTCGAAGGAGAGGATCACCATCGCCTCGACGGCCAGGATCAGGGCGAAGAAGCCCTGCGTCGGCCGCCAGCGCCTGCTTCCGGTCTCCAGCGGATCGGCGTCGTGCCAGCCCGCGAGGATGATGAACGGGATCAGCAGGGCGGTCAGCGCGATCAGCGCCACCGCGATGCCGTCCACACCCAGCTCGTAGCGGACTCCGAACTCCGCGATCCAGGCGTGGGATTCGGTGAGCTGGTAGCGGGCACCGTCGGGATCGAAGCGCACCAGGGTGGTGATGGCCAGCCCGAGGGTGGCCAACGAGACCAGCAGCGCCAGCCACTTGGCGGCGGTGCGCTGGGCGGCCGGTACGGCGGCCGTGGCGATCGCCCCGATCGCGGGGAGCGCCGCCGTCGCTGTCAGCAGGGGAAAGGACATCGGTATCAGACCGCCCTCATCAGCAGGGTCGCGGCGACGAGGATCGCCGCACCGCCGAACATCGAGACCGCGTACGACCGCGCGAAGCCGTTCTGCAGCCTGCGCATCCGTCCGGAGAGGCCGCCGACCGAGGCCGCCGTGCCGTTGACGACTCCGTCGACCAGGGTGTGGTCGACGTACACCAGGGAGCGCGTCAGGTGCTCGCCGCCGCGGACCAGGACGACGTGGTTGAAGTCGTCCTGGAGCAGATCACGCCGAGCGGCCCGGGTGAGCAGCGACCCGCGCGGGGCGAGGACCGGGACCGGGCGGCGGCCGTACTGCGCGTAGGCGAGGGTGACGCCGATGACCATGCACGCCACGGTCGCTCCCGTGACCGCCCCCGCGCTGATCGGCGAGTCGCCGTGGTCGTGCCCGGTGATGGGCTCCAGCCAGTGCAGGAAGCGGTCGCCGATGCTGAAGAAGCCGCCCGCGAACACCGATCCGAAGGCCAGCACGATCATCGGGATCGTCATGGACTTGGGCGACTCGTGCGGGTGCGGCTCATTGCCGTTCGCATCGGGCTGCCAGCGCTTCTCGCCGAAGAACGTCATCAGCATCACGCGCGTCATGTAGAACGCCGTGATGGCCGCGCCGAGCAGGGCCGCGCCGCCGAGGATCCAGCCCTCGGTGCCGCCCTTGGCGAACGCCGCCTCGATGATCTTGTCCTTGGAGAAGAAGCCGGACAGGCCCGGGAAGCCGATGATGGCGAGGTAGCCGAGGCCGAAGGTGACGAAGGTGACCGGCATGTACTTCCTGAGGCCGCCGTACTTCCTCATGTCGACCTCGTCGTTCATGCCGTGCATGACCGAGCCGGCGCCGAGGAACAGCCCGGCCTTGAAGAAGCCGTGCGTCACCAGGTGCATGATCGCGAATACGTAGCCGATGGGGCCGAGGCCCGCGGCGAGGATCATGTAGCCGATCTGCGACATGGTCGAACCGGCCAGCGCCTTCTTGATGTCGTCCTTCGCGCAACCGACGATCGCACCGAACAGGAGCGTGACGGCACCGACCACGGTGACCGCCAACTGCGCGTCCGGCGCGGCGTTGAAGATCGCTCCGGAGCGGACGATCAGGTAGACGCCCGCGGTCACCATCGTCGCGGCGTGGATGAGGGCCGAGACCGGGGTCGGGCCCTCCATCGCGTCCCCGAGCCAGGACTGCAGCGGCACCTGGGCGGACTTGCCACAGGCGGCCAGGAGCAGCATCAGCCCGATGCCGGTGAGGGTGGCCTCGCTGGTGTCACCGGCGAGGCCCGGCTCCCCATGGGTGCCGAGCACCGGCCCGAAGGCGAAGGTCCCGAAGGTCGTGAACATGATCATGATCGCGATCGACAGGCCCATGTCGCCGACCCGGTTGACCAGGAAGGCTTTCTTCGCGGCGGTCGCCGCGCTGGGCTTGTGCTGCCAGAAGCCGATCAGCAGGTAGGAGGCGAGACCGACGCCTTCCCAGCCGACGTACAGCAGCAGGTAGTTGTCGGCGAGGACGAGCAGCAGCATCGCCGCGAGGAACAGGTTCAGATAACCGAAGAAGCGGCGGCGCCGCTCGTCGTGCTCCATGTACCCGACCGAGTACAGGTGGATCAGCGAGCCGACGCCGGTGATCAGCAGGACGAACGTCATCGACAGCTGGTCGAGCTGGAAGGCGACGTCGGCCTGGAAGCCCTCGACCGGCACCCAGCTGAACAGGTGCTGGCCGAGTTCGCGTTCCTCGGCGCCCTTCCCCAGCATGTCGACGAAGAGGACCACGCCGATCACGAAGGAGACGGCCGCGAGGACCGTCCCGATCCAGTGGCCGACGGCATCGAGCCGCCGGCCGCCGCACAGCAGTACGGCCGCTCCGAGCAGAGGCGCCGCCACCAGCAGCGCAATCAGGTTCTCCACGATTCAGCGACCCCTTAGAGCTTCATCAGGCTGGCGTCGTCGACCGAGGCCGAGTGGCGGGAACGGAACAGCGACACGATGATCGCGAGCCCGACCACGACCTCCGCGGCGGCGACGACCATCGTGAAGAACGCGATGATCTGGCCGTCGAGATTGCCGTGCATCCGGGAGAAGGCGACGAGCGCGAGGTTGCAGGCGTTGAGCATCAGCTCGATGCACATGAAGACCACGATCGCGTTCCGCCGGATCAGTACTCCGGTGGCGCCGATCGTGAACAACAGGGCGGCGAGATAGATGTAGTTGACCGGGTTCACTTCGACGCCTCCCCGCTGTTCGTGCGCTCCAGACGGTACTCGGCGCGCTGCTCCAGGGTCTTGAGGTCGTTGATCGCCTCGGTGGACACATCACGGATCTGACCGCGTTCGCGCAGCGTCTTGCTGACGGTGAGCTCGGACGGCGTGCCGTCGGGCAGCAGGCCCGCGATGTCCACCGCGTTGTGCCGGGCGTAGACGCCGGGCGCGGGCAGCGGCGGCAGGTGCTTGCCCTCGCGCACACGCTGCTCGGCCATCTCGCGCTGGGTCTTGGCCCGTTCGGTGCGCTCGCGGTGGGTGAGCACCATGGCGCCGATGGCGGCCGTGATCAGCAGGGCACCGGTGATTTCGAAGGCGAAGACGTACTTGGTGAAGAGGAGGGCCGCGAGGCCCTCCACATTGCCGTTCGCGTTGGCCTGGGCCAGGCCGGTGAACTCCGTCAGGGAGGCGTTCCCGATACCCGCGACCAGCAGGATGCCGAAGCCGAGCCCGCAGAGAAGGGCCAGCCAGCGCTGGCCCTTGATGGTCTCCTTCAGGGAGTCCGCCGCCGTCACGCCGACGAGCATCACCACGAACAGGAACAGCATCATGATCGCGCCGGTGTAGACGACGATCTGTACGACGCCCAGGAAGTAGGCGCCGTTGGCGAGGTAGAACACCGCCAGAATGATCATGGTTCCGGCGAGACAGAGCGCGCTGTGCACGGCCTTCTTCATGAAGACGGTGCACAGGGCGCCGATCACCGCGACGGTGCCGAGGACCCAGAACTGGAAGGCCTCTCCGGTGGAGGTGGAGTAGGCGGCGAGCTGCGCGCTCACGCGTCCACCCCCTCTTCGTCGGGCTTCTCTCCCTTGGAGACGGCGACTTGGCGCTCCGTGCCGGGCGCGGCCTCCGTCACCAGGCCCCGGTAGTAGTCCTGCTCGTCCGTCCCCGGGTAGATGGCGTGCGGGGTGTCGACCATGGAGTCGTCGAGGCCGGCCAGCAGCTGTTCCTTGGTGTAGATCAGGTTGGCGCGGCTGGAGTCGGCGAGCTCGAACTCGTTCGTCATCGTGAGCGCGCGCGTGGGGCACGCCTCGATGCACAGGCCGCACAGGATGCAGCGGGCGTAGTTGATCTGGTAGACGCGGCCGTACCGCTCGCCCGGCGAGTAGCGCTCCTCGTCCGTGTTGTCCGCGCCCTCGACGTAGATCGCGTCGGCGGGGCAGGCCCAGGCGCACAGTTCGCAGCCGATGCACTTCTCCAGGCCGTCCGGATGGCGGTTGAGCTGGTGCCGTCCGTGGAACCGTGGGGCGGTGGTCTTCTGCTGCTCCGGGTACTGCTCGGTCAGCCGCTTCTTGAACATGGCCTTGAAGGTCACGCCGAAGCCGGCCACCGGGTTCTGGAAACCGGGTTTGGTCTCCTTGGGCTCCTCAGCCATCGGACGCCTCCTTTCCATCCAGAGATCCGTCACTGGCAGTATCCGACCCACCACTGACAATCAACTCCCGCTCGCGGCGCGAACGGCGCCGGGGCACCGGCGGCAGCTCCTGTCCCGGCAGTGGCGGCACGGGGAATCCGCCCGCCATCGGGTCGAAGCCCGGGGGCACTTCGGTGGGCCGCTCGGCCGCCTTCGCTTTCTCGCGGAACATGTCGGCGACGAAGGAGAGCAGCAGCAGGGCGAGGACACCACCGCCGACGTACAGGGCGATGTCGGCGAAGTCGTAGTTCTCGTTCCGCAGCGTCCGCACCGTGGCGACGAGCATCAGCCAGACCACGGAGACCGGGATGAGGACCTTCCAGCCGAGCTTCATCAGCTGGTCGTAGCGGACCCGCGGCAGCGTGCCGCGCAGCCAGATGAAGAAGAACAGCAGCAACTGGACCTTGACGACGAACCAGAGCATCGGCCACCAGCCGTGGTTCGCGCCCTCCCAGAAGGTGGAGACCGGCCAGGGAGCCCGCCAGCCGCCCAGGAAGAGCGTCACCGACACGGCCGAGACCGTCACCATGTTCACGTACTCGGCGAGCATGAACATCGCGAACTTGATCGACGAGTACTCGGTGTTGAAGCCGCCGACCAGGTCGCCCTCGGACTCCGGCATGTCGAAGGGGGCGCGGTTGGTCTCGCCGACCATCGTGATGATGTAGATCACGAAGGACACCGGCAGCAGGATGATGTACCAGCGGTCCTGCTGCGCCTCGACGATCGCCGACGTCGACATCGACCCCGAGTAGAGGAAGACGGAGGCGAAGGCGGCGCCCATGGCGATCTCGTACGAGATCATCTGCGCGCAGGACCGCAGGCCGCCGAGCAGCGGATAGGTGGATCCAGAACTCCAACCCGCGAGGACGATGCCGTAGATGCCGACCGACGCGACCGCGAGGATGTAGAGCATCGCGATGGGCAGGTCGGTGAGCTGCATCGTGGTGCGGTGGCCGAAGATCGAGATCTCGTTGCCGGCCGGTCCGAAGGGGATCACCGCGATCGCCATGAAGGCCGGGACGGCCGCGACGATCGGCGCGAGGATGTAGACCGCCTTGTCCGCGCGCTTGACGACGAGGTCTTCCTTGAGCATCAGCTTGATGCCGTCGGCGAGCGACTGGAGCATGCCCCAGGGGCCGTGCCGGTTGGGGCCGATGCGCAGCTGCATCCAGGCGACGACCTTGCGCTCCCAGACGATGGAGAACAGCACGGTCACCATCAGGAAGGCGAAGCAGAACACCGCCTTGATGACGACCAGCCACCAGGGGTCGAGGCCGAACATCGAGAGGTCTTCAGCGGCGAGGTACGGGCTCATGCCTCCACCTCCTTGGGGGCCTCGGTCGGTTGCGTCGCCGGGCCGATGCGGACCAGGGAGCCGGGCAGCGCCCCGGTGTCGGAGGCGACGCCCCCGCCGGTGGAGTTCAGCGGGAGCCAGACCACGCGGTCGGGCATCTCCGTGACCCTGAGAGGTAGTTCGACCGTCCCCGCGGTACCGGTCACGGCAAGCAGGTCGCCTTCCTTGACGCCCGCCTCGGCAGCCGTCGCGGCCGACACGCGCGCGTGGGCGGCGTGCCGGGTCCCGGCGAGGGCGTCGTCGCCCTCCTGCAGACGGCCTTGGTCGAGCAGCAGCCGGTGCCCTGCGAGCACGGCCTCCCCGGCGGCCGGCCGCGGCAGCACGCCCGCGATCGCCAGCGACTCGGTGGCCCGCGGCCCTTCCCAGGCGCCGAGCCGGTCCAGCTCCGCGCGCGCGGTGCGCAGATCCGGCAGCCCCAGGTGTACGTCCATGGCGTCGGCCAGCATCTGCAGTGCACGCGCGTCGGTCGGCGCGAGGGTGCGGGTCATGTGGTCGGGCTTGAGCGCGGCCTCGAAGAGGCGAGCCCGGCCTTCCCAGTTGAGGAAGGTGCCCGCCTTCTCGGCCACCGCGGCGACGGGGAGCACGACGTCCGCGAGCTCGGTGACCTCGCTGGGCCGCAGCTCCAGTGACACCACGAAGCCCACCTCGTGAAGTGCTTCACGCGCGCGTGCCGGGTCGGGCAGGTCGGCGATCTCGACGCCGGCGACGAGCAGCGCCTGGAGTTCGCCTCCGGCGGCGGCCTCGACGATCTGGCCGGTGTCCCGGCCGTAGCGGAGCGGAAGTTCGGCGACGCCCCAGGCCGCGGCGACCTCCTCACGCGCGCGCGGGTCGGTGGCCGGGCGCCCGCCCGGCAGCAGCGACGGCAGCGCGCCCGCCTCGATCGCGCCCCGCTCGCCGGCCCGGCGCGGAATCCACACAAGGTGGGCGCCGGTCGCGGTGGCGAACCGTGCGGCGGCGGTGAGTCCGCCCGCCACGGCGGCCAGCCGCTCGCCGACGACGATCACCGCACCCTCGGTGCGCAGCGCCTCGGAGGCCTTGGCGCCGTCGTCCTCCAGGCCGACCCCGCTCGCGAGCGCGTCCAGCCACTCGGTCTCGGTGCCGGGAGCGGCCGGCAGCAGCGTGCCGCCCGCCTTCTCCAGGCCGCGCGTGGCGTGCGTGGCCAGCGCGAACACCTTCTGCCCGTGTCCTCGCCAGGCCTTGCGCAGCCGCAGGAAGACGCCGGGCGCCTCCTCCTCGGCCTCGAACCCGACCAGCAGGACCGCGGGCGCCTTCTCCAGAGAGGTGTACGTGACGCCCGTACCGTCGAGATCCCGTCCGCGCCCGGCGACCCGGGCGGCCAGGAAGTCGGCCTCCTCGCCGCTGTGCACACGCGCGCGGAAGTCGATGTCGTTCGTGTCGAGCGCCACGCGCGCGAACTTGCTGTAGGCGTAGGCGTCCTCGACGGTGAGGCGCCCGCCGGTCAGGACGCCCGTGCGCCCGCGCGATGCGAGCAGCCCCTGAGCCGCGATCTGCAGGGCCTCCGGCCACGACGCGGGGACCAGGTCCCCCTCGGCGTTGCGCACCAGTGGCGTGTCGATCCGGTCCCGCTGTTGCGCGTACCGGAAGGCGAAGCGCCCCTTGTCGCAGATCCACTCCTCGTTGACCTGGGGGTCGTTGGCGGCGAGGCGCCGCATGACCTTGCCGCGCCGGTGGTCGGTGCGGGTCGCGCAGCCGCCGGAGCAGTGCTCGCACACGCTCGGCGAGGAGACGAGGTCGAACGGGCGGGAGCGGAAGCGGTACGCCGCCGACGTGAGCGCGCCGACCGGGCAGATCTGGATGGTGTTGCCGGAGAAGTACGACTCGAAGGGGTCGCCCTCGCCGGTACCGACCTGCTGCAGCGCGCCCCGCTCCAGCAGCTCGATCATCGGGTCGCCCGCGATCTGGTTGGAGAACCGGGTGCAGCGGGCGCACAGCACGCACCGCTCCCGGTCCAGCAGCACCTGCTTGGAGATCGGGACGGGCTTCTCGAAGGTCCGCTTCTTTCCTTCGAAGCGGGACTCCGCGTTGCCGTGCGACATCGCCTGGTTCTGCAGCGGGCATTCGCCGCCCTTGTCGCAGACCGGGCAGTCCAGCGGATGGTTGATGAGCAGCAGCTCCATCACACCGTGCTGGGCCTTCTCCGCGACCGGCGAGGTGAGGTGGGTCTTGACCACCATCCCGTCGGTGCAGGTGATCGTGCAGGACGCCATCGGCTTGCGCTGGCCCTCGACCTCGACGATGCACTGGCGGCAGGCGCCGGCCGGGTCGAGGAGGGGATGGTCGCAGAACCGGGGGATCTCGATGCCGAGTTGTTCGGCGGCCCGGATGACCAGGGTGCCCTTGGGCACGCTGATCTCGACGCCGTCGATCGTCAGCGAGACGAGATCCTCCGGCGGGACCGCCGCCTCTCCCCCTCCGGAGGGAGCGTTGGTGGTCACGGTCATGCGTTCACCTCCGTGCGGTCGGCCCAGGCCGTCGACTTGGCCGGGTCGAAGGGGCAGCCGCGGCCCGTGATGTGCTGCTCGTACTCCTCGCGGAAGTACTTCAGCGAGGAGAAGATCGGCGAGGCGGCACCGTCGCCGAGGGCGCAGAAGGACTTGCCGTTGATGTTGTCCGCGATGTCGTTCAGCTTGTCGAGGTCACTCATCACGCCCTTGCCGGCCTCGATGTCGCGCAGCAACTGCACGAGCCAGTACGTCCCTTCGCGGCACGGCGTGCACTTGCCGCAGGACTCGTGGGCGTAGAACTCGGTCCAGCGGGTGACGGCCCGCACCACGCAGGTCGTCTCGTCGAAGCACTGCAGGGCTTTCGTGCCGAGCATGGAACCGGCGGCGCCCACTCCCTCGTAGTCGAGAGGGACGTCGAGGTGCTCGTCGGTGAACATCGGCGTCGAGGACCCGCCGGGCGTCCAGAACTTGAGGCGGTGGCCCGGCCGCATGCCGCCGCTCATTTCGAGGAGCTGGCGGAGCGTGATGCCGAGCGGCGCCTCGAACTGGCCGGGATTGGCGACATGGCCGCTGAGCGAGTAGAGCGTGAAGCCCGGGGACTTCTCGCTGCCCATCGACCTGAACCAGTCCTTGCCGTTTTTCAGGATGGCGGGAACCGACGCGATCGACTCGACGTTATTCACCACAGTCGGGCACGCATAGAGGCCCGCGACGGCAGGGAAAGGGGGACGGAGCCGCGGTTGACCCCGGCGGCCTTCGAGCGAGTCGAGCAGTGCGGTCTCTTCACCGCAGATGTACGCGCCCGCGCCCGCGTGCACGGTGAGCTGGAGATCGAGGCCACTGCCCAGGATGTTCTCGCCGAGGTAGCCGGCCTCGTAGGCCTCGCGCACGGCCTCGTGCAACCGCCGCAGAACAGGGACGACTTCACCACGCAGATAGATGAAGGCATGCGACGACCTGATGGCATAACACGCGATCACAATGCCCTCGATGAGGCTATGCGGGTTCGCGAAGAGGAGCGGGATGTCCTTGCAGGTTCCGGGCTCCGACTCGTCGGCGTTGACAACTAGATAGTGCGGTTTTCCATCACCCTGGGGAATGAACTGCCATTTCATTCCCGTCGGGAATCCCGCGCCGCCGCGGCCCCGCAGCCCGGACTCCTTCACATACGCGATGAGGTCGTCCGGCGACATGGCGAGTGCCTTGCGCAGCCCCTCGTATCCTTCGTGCCTTCGGTAGACGTCCAGCGTCCAGGACCTGTCCTCGTCCCAGAAGGCCGACAGCACGGGTGCGAGCAGCTTCTCAGGACTTGTGTCCTTGATCTCGGCTGCCAAGGTCATCACTCCCCCTCCTCGGCGGTAGGCCCTGCCGGGTGGGCGGGGTCGGATGCCGATGTGTCCTGCGGCGCGTCGTGCGAGCTCAGGTGTTCTGCGGGTGACGGCTCGTGTACGGCCCTGTCCTGCGGCTCGGTGTGCGGGCCGCCCTCCCGCGGATGGACCACGCGCGCGGGTGCGGCCTCTCCCCTGGCCAGGCGGAGGCCCACCAGCGAGGCGGGTCCCGCTCCGCCGCTTGCCTCGACGGCCCCTGGCCGCTCGTCGGGGAAGCCGGCGAGGATCCGGGCGGTCTCCTTGAAGGTGCACAGCGGCGCCCCGCGCGTGGGCTCGACCGGGCGTCCCGCGCGGAGGTCGTCGACGAGACGCTTGGCGGTGGCCGGGGTCTGGTTGTCGAAGAACTCCCAGTTGACCATCACGACCGGCGCGAAGTCGCAGGCCGCGTTGCACTCGATGTGCTCCAGGGTGACCTTGCCGTCGTCGGTGGTCTCGCCATTGCCGACGCCGAGGTGCTCCTGGAGCTCCTCGAAGATCGCGTCCCCGCCCATCACCGCGCAGAGCGTGTTGGTGCAGACGCCGACCTGGTAGTCACCGCTCGGCCTGCGCCGGTACATGGTGTAGAAGGTGGCGACCGCGGTGACCTCGGCCGTGGTCAGGTCGAGCATGTCCGCGCAGAACTGCATCCCGGTGCGCGTGACATGGCCCTCCTCCGACTGGACGAGGTGCAGCAACGGCAGCAGCGCGGACCGGGAGTCCGGGTAGCGGGCGATGATCTCGCGCGCGTCGGTCTCCAGCCGGGCTCGAACGTCGTCCGGGTAGGCGGGCGCGGGCAGTTCGGGCATGCCCAGGCTGACGCCCCGCTCCGAAGAAGAGGTGGTCACCGGTCGACGCCTCCCATCACGGGGTCGATGGACGCTACGGCGACGATGACGTCGGCGACCTGGCCGCCTTCGCACATCGCCGCCATGGCCTGCAGGTTGGTGAAGGACGGGTCGCGGAAGTGGACCCGGTAGGGGCGGGTGCCTCCGTCGGAGACGGCGTGCACTCCGAGTTCGCCCTTGGGTGACTCGACTGCCGCGTACGCCTGTCCCGGCGGGACGCGGAAGCCCTCGGTCACCAGCTTGAAGTGGTGGATCAGGGCCTCCATGGAGGTACCCATGATCTTCTTGATGTGGTCGAGGGAGTTGCCGAGCCCGTCCGGTCCCAGGGCGAGCTGGGCCGGCCAGGCGATCTTCTTGTCGGCGACCATCACCGGGCCGGGCTGCAGCCGGTCCAGGCACTGCTCGACGATCCTGAGCGACTGGCGCATCTCTTCCAGGCGGATCAGGAAGCGGCCGTAGGCGTCGCAGGTGTCGGTGGTCGGGACGTCGAAGTCGTAGGTCTCGTAGCCGCAGTAGGGCTGCGTCTTGCGCAGGTCGTGCGGCAGGCCGGTGGAGCGCAGGATCGGGCCGGTGGCACCGAGGGCCATGCAGCCGGACAGATCGAGATAGCCGACGTCCTGCATACGGGCCTTGAAGATGGGGTTCCCGGTGGCGAGCTTGTCGTACTCGGGGAGGTTCTTCTTCATCTTCTTCACGAACTCGCGGATGTGGTCCACCGCGCCGGGCGGCAGGTCCTGCGCGAGTCCGCCGGGGCGGATGTACGCGTGGTTCATCCTCAGGCCCGTGATGAGCTCGTAGATGTCGAGAATCATTTCACGATCACGGAATCCGTAGATCATGATCGTGGTGGCGCCGAGTTCCATGCCGCCGGTGGCGATGCACACCAGGTGCGAGGAGAGCCGGTTCAGCTCCATCAGGAGCACCCGGATGATCGTGGCCCGGTCGGGGATCTGGTCCTCGATGCCGAGGAGCTTCTCGACGGCGAGACAGTAGGCGGTCTCGTTGAAGAAGGACGTCAGGTAATCCATGCGCGTGACGAAGGTGGTGCCCTGCGTCCACGTGCGGAACTCGAGGTTCTTCTCGATGCCGGTGTGGAGGTAGCCGATGCCGCAGCGGGCCTCGGTGACCGTTTCGCCGTCGATCTCCAGGATCAGGCGGAGCACTCCGTGGGTGGAGGGGTGCTGGGGGCCCATGTTGACGACGATGCGTTCGTCGTCGGCGCGGGCCGCGGACTGGACGACCTCGTCCCAGTCGCCACCGGTGACCGTATATACGGTGCCCTCGGTGGTCTCCCGCGGAGTTGCGTGCTGCGTGCTCATGAGTACGACCTCCGCTGGTCCGGAGCCGGGATCTGGGCGCCCTTGTACTCGACGGGGATACCGCCGAGGGGGTAGTCCTTGCGCTGCGGGTGGCCCTGCCAGTCGTCCGGCATCATGATCCGCGTCAGGGCCGGGTGACCGTCGAAGACGATGCCGTAGAAGTCGTAGGTCTCGCGCTCGTGCCAGTCGTTGGTCGGATAGACGGAGACCAGGGACGGGATGTGCGGGTCGGCGTCCGGGGCGCTGACTTCCAGGCGGATCAGCCGGTTGTGGGTGATCGAGCGCAGGTGGTAGACGGCGTGCAGCTCGCGGCCCTTGTCGTGGAGATAGTGGACACCGCTTACGCCGGTGCACAGCTCGAAGCGCAGGGCGGGGTCGTCGCGCAGGGTGCGGGCGACGCGGAGCAGGTGCTCGCGTTCGATGTGGAAGGTGAGTTCGCCGCGGTCGACGACCGTCTTCTCGATCGCGTTATCGGGGAGGAGGCCCTGTTCCTCCAGCGCGCCCTCGAGTTCGTCGGCGACCTCGTCGAACCAGCCGCCGTAGGGGCGGCTCGCCGGTCCCGGGAGCCGGACCGAGCGGACCAGGCCGCCGTACCCGGAGGTGTCGCCGCCGTTGTTGGCGCCGAACATGCCGCGCTGGACGCGGATCTCCTCACCGCCCTCACCGCGCTGGCCGGGGAGGTTGTCCGCGCCGAGGTCCTTCTCGGGGTTCACCCCGTTCGACGCCCCGTTGGTGCCGTTGGCGTCGCTCATCGCAGCAGCCCCTTCATCTCGATCGTCGGCAGGGCCTTGAGCGCCGCTTCCTCCGCTTCACGAGCCGCCTCCTCGGCGTTCACACCGAGCTTGGAGGTCTGGATCTTCTGGTGGAGCTTGAGGATCGCGTCCATCAGCATCTCCGGCCGTGGCGGGCAGCCGGGCAGATAGATGTCGACCGGGACGATGTGGTCGACGCCCTGGACGATGGCGTAGTTGTTGAACATGCCGCCGGAGGAGGCGCACACCCCCATGGAGATCACCCACTTGGGGTTCGGCATCTGGTCATAGACCTGCCTGAGCACCGGCGCCATCTTCTGGCTGACCCGGCCCGCGACGATCATCAGGTCCGCCTGGCGCGGCGAGCCGCGGAAGACCTCCATGCCGAAGCGCGCCAGGTCGTAACGGCCGGCGCCGGTGGTCATCATCTCGATGGCGCAGCAGGCAAGGCCGAAGGTGGCGGGGAAGACGGACGACTTGCGCACCCAGCCCGCGGCCTGCTCGACGGTGGTCAGCAGGAAGCCGCTCGGCAGCTTTTCTTCGAGTCCCATGAGTTAAGGCCCCTCAGTCCCATTCCAGGCCGCCGCGTCGCCATACGTACGCGTAGGCGACGAAGACGGTGAGCACGAAGAGCAGCATCTCCACGAGCCCGAAAACACCCAGGGCGTCGAAGGTGACGGCCCAGGGGTAGAGGAAGACGATCTCGATATCGAAGATGATGAAGAGCATCGCCGTCAGGTAGTACTTGATCGGGAAGCGCCCGCCGCCGGCCGGCGTGGGGGTCGGCTCGATGCCGCACTCGTAGGCCTCGAGCTTGGCCCGGTTGTAACGCTTCGGACCGATCAGCGTGGCCATGACCACGGAGAAGATCGCAAAGCCTGCCCCGAGGGCTCCCAGTACGAGGATGGGCGCATACGCGTTCACCGCTCCTCGCTCCTCTCAGTCGGCACTGACTGCTGGCGGTTGGCCGGGTTCGCACTCGCCTCACCCGTCCCACGAACCCCGCTCGTCCCGGCGAAGATCGAGAACATGTGAAGCAGGTCACAAGCCCAACTGCCTCGCATCTTATGCCCGGCGCTCTGTGATCTGCGACACGGGGTATTGCACAAGCTTTGTGATCTCCACCACCTGACGAAGGATCATGAAGTCGGATGAGCGGTGATCTTCACACGAGAAGCGTCGGAGTGATCACCAGAGGTGATATTTCCGCTCGTCGGCGCAGTTGAGAGGCGGCGTCTCCATATCAAGAGACTTCCCTTGCATGCAAATTCGCGCTGGGCGCGAGGCCTTGATAGAGGGCGGCGTTCACACATCGGAGGGAGGGGCGGTGCGCGGCGTGGACGCGTGCGCGCATTCACGAGCGGATTCGGTGGAGGCGTGCACGCAGGACGCACCCGCCTCCGTAACCGTTGCGTGACCTCTGCCACACCCATGAGGAGCGGATGAGAACCGGGCTTGGCCACCTGTCCCAACCAGTGGTAGGCGGGGGGCAATTCGGGCGTAACGAAGAAAGGGCGTGATCACCGGCCGGATGGGGGCCGTCCGCAATGTCCGTTACGGCGTCAATAAGGAGCGACGCGCCCGGGATTCGGGGCACCGATTGAACAACTGTGGCGCACCACACGTTTCTTGAAGGTATGGAGGAGCCCCTGATACCGGTTAGTCCCATGTCCCACACCGCTCACATACGCAGCCACCGGAAGCCCCGCCGCACCGCGACGTCGTCAGTCGCGATGCGAGCCGGAGTTGCCGGTGGCATCCTCAGCACCGTGGCAGTGGCCGGCGCGTCCGCTTCGGCGAACGCGGCCGAGCCGGTGACGCAGACGCTCGAACTGCCCACGCTCACCGCCGACCTGTCCGCTCAGGTCGAGCAGTCCGCGCAGGCCACCCAGCTGGCCGCAGCCAACTACGAGCTGCAGGCCGAGCGTGACGCGGCCGCCGCCGAGGCGGCCCAGGAAGCCAAGAAGGACCTCGCCGAGGCGAAGAAGAAGGCCGAGGCCAAGGAGAAGGCGGAGGAGGCCCGCAGGGCTGCCGCCGAGGCCGCCACCTCCCGCGCCGCCGAGCGGACCACGCTCTCCGCCGAGGCCGACACCTCCACCTCGGTGTCCGCCCCGGCCAGCGGCAGTGTCGCGACGGTCATCTCGTTCCTCCAGGCACAGGTGGGCGACGCCTACGTCATGGGCGCCACGGGCCCCGACGCCTGGGACTGCTCCAGCCTCGTCCAGGCCGCGTTCAAGCAGGTCGGCGTGGACCTCCCGCGGGTGTCGCAGGACCAGTCGACGGTCGGCACCGATGTCTCCCTGTCCAACCTTCAGGTGGGCGACATCCTGTACTGGGGCGGCAAGGGTTCCGCGTACCACACGGGCGTCTACATCGGAAACGGCCAGTACCTGGACGCTGCCAACCCCTCCAAGGGCGTCGTGATCCAGGACCTGTCCGGGTACCCGGCGTCGGGTGCGGTGCGCGTGCTCTGAGCCGCGTAGAGCGAAACGTACGACCGGAAGGGCCGCAGCCGCTCGGGGGCAGCGGCCCTCCTGGTGGCGTTCTGCGGCCCGTTCAGCCGAGGTCGAAGGTGTTGGGCAGGCCCAGCCGGTAGCGGAGCTCGTCGACGCGTTTGAGCGGTTCCATCTCCGGCGGGCGGAACAGCTCCTGGATCTCACAGCGATCGGCGTCCGAATTGTCCGCGTCGAGAAGCGCGTTGACGGCCAGCCGCGCGGACTCGTTGGCGCCCTCCATCGTCGCCAGGTCCACATCGGTACGGACGTAGTCGCCGGCGAGATAGAAGCCGGGCACCTTGGTACGGGCCGTGGGGCGGTTGTAGAGGGTGCCCGTGGGGTGGATGAGGAGTTGCTCGCGGTTCTGCGGGTTCCCGCCGCCCAGGCCCGTCACCGCCGGGTCCATGAACCAGCCGAGGCGGTCCTCGTCGGTGAGCGTCGTCTTGCCGGAGTCGTTGAGGCCGTCCTTCAGTTGGGCCCAGAGCTCGGCGACGACCTCCTCGCGCGTGCACTCGCGGGCCGTCTTGCCGTACAGGATGCCCGGCTTGTCCCACTCGGAGATGATGGCCGACAGGCAGTCGTGCGCCCGGCCGTCTCCGTAGTCGGCCGAGAAGTCCCGCCCGTCCCAGAACTGGGCCTGGCCGACGGCCGTCACCGACCAGGGTGAGTCGAGGCAGTTGATGTGCCCGTTGACGACGGGCGTCGGGGTGCGCAGATAGAACATCACGCCGACCATCCAGTCCGTCTCCAGCGCATCGCACCGCGCGAGCTGCGGGTCGGCCGCGCGCAGCGCGGAACCCCAGGTGCGGCGGGCGTGCTCGACGGGCAGGGCGCAGATGTAGTGGTCGGCGGTGCCGGTGCGGGCCTGACCGCCGTCGCGCGCGGAGACCCGTACGCCGGTCACCCGGCCGCCCTCGTACACGATCTCCTCGACCTGCGTCCCCAGCACGAATTCGACGCCGAGGGAGCGCAGATACGTCTCCCAGGGGTCGATCCAGGCCTCGCTGGTGGGGGCGTTCAGCACGCGGTCGATGTCGGCGTCGCCGTCCATGCCGCGGCCGAGGAGGCCCCACAGCAGCAGGGCCTCGATGATGATGCGGCCGACGGTGCGGGTGGAGGCGACCTCCGCGCGCGTGGCCACCAGGTTGCGGGTCTGGCCGACGCCGAGGACGGTCTGGTACTCCTCGCTCATCTCCTCCGCACGGATGAAGTCCCACCAGGAGGTCTTCTCCCACTGGTCCTGGCGGCGGGCCTCGCAGCTCGTGAGGTGGACGAGGAGCCGGTCGGCGAAGTAGGCGGCCTCGTGGGCGGGCAGGCGGGTGCCGAGGTCGAGGACGGAGAGGATCTGGTCCCGGATCCAGGACGGGGTGAGGTCGCCGGGGGCGGGCGGGGTGGTGAGGCGGCGCAGCGGGAAGTGGAGGTCCGGACGGCCCGCCTCGCGGGCGAAGAGGGCCTCGGTGCCGCTGCGGAGGTTGTCGTGGACGCCGTTCGCGTTGCCGGGGAAGGGGATGCGGCGCATCGTGTCCGGCAGGTTGCGGTAGAAGCCGGGGAAGAAGCGGAAGCCGTGTTCGGCGGGGAGGTCCTGCCGTCCCCCGGCCGCCGTGCCGGGAAACGGCATCGAGCGGGCCTTGCCGCCGAGGGCGTCGTAGTACTCGTAGACGGTCACCGCGTAGCCGCGCTCGGCGAGTTCGTGGGCGGCGCTGAGTCCGGAGACCCCGCCGCCGAGGACGGCGACGCGCTTGCCGGGCGCGGCGGCGGACGCGCCCCCGGCAGCTCCTAAGGAGAGGGCGACTCCCCCGGCGACGCCCGCGCTCGCGCCGGCGAGGAAGCGTCTACGGGTGGGGCCGGGCTGCTGCGTGTGTTCTGTTGTCATGAATACGGGAGGGTAGGGAGGGGTGCCGGAGGCCGGAACCCCGATTCCCGGCCACCCACAGCATCCTCACAACAGGCGGCGGCAGAAGGAGAGTTCACGATGCCGAGCGCTCGCGCCCGAGGCCCGGCGCGGCACGGTCCGGCGGGGCGCGCCGCTCACGCCTTGGGCGCCACCTTGCTCAGTCCGTTGATGATCCGGTCCATCGCGTCGCCGCCGGTCGGGTCGGTGAGGTTGGCCAGCATCTTCAGGGTGAACTTCATCAGGAGCGGGTGGGTCAGGCCGCGCTGGGTCGCGATCTTCATGACCTTCGGGTTGCCGATGAGCTTCACGAAGGCGCGGCCCAGCGTGTAGTAGCCGCCGTAGGTGTCCTTGAGGACGCGCGGGTAGCGCTGGAGGGCGATCTCGCGCTGGGCCGGGGTGGCACGCGCGTGTGCCTGCACGATGACGTCGGCGGCGATCTGACCGGACTCCATGGCGTAGGCGATGCCCTCGCCGTTGAAGGGGTTCACCAGACCGCCGGCGTCGCCGACGAGCAGCAGCCCGCGTGTGTAGTGAGGCTGGCGGTTGAAGGCCATGGGCAGCGCGGCCCCGCGAATGGGGCCGGTCATGTTCTCCGGCGTGTAGCCCCAGTCCTCCGGCATCGACGCGCACCAGGCCTTCAGCACCTCGCGCCAGTCCAGTTCCTTGAAGGAGTCGGAGGTGTTGAGGACGCCCAGCCCGACGTTGGACGTACCGTCGCCCATGCCGAAGATCCAGCCGTAGCCCGGCAGCAGCCGGTCCTCGCCCGGGCCGCGGCGGTCCCACAGCTCCAGCCAGGACTCCAGGTAGTCGTCTTCGTGGCGGGGGCTCTCGAAATACGTGCGGACCGCGACGCCCATCGGACGGTCCTCGCGACGGTGCAGCCCCATCGCCAGGGAGAGGCGGGTGGAGTTGCCGTCGGCGGCCACCACCAGCGGCGCGTGGAAGGTGACCTCCCGCTTCTCCCCGGAGTCGCCGAGCTTGGCGTGCACGCCCGTGATCCGGCCCGTGCGGTCGTCGATGATCGGAGCGCCGACGTTGCAGCGCTCGTACAGGCGGGCGCCCGCCTTCTGGGCCTGGCGGGCGAGCTGCTCGTCGAAGTCGTCGCGCTTGCGGACGAGGCCGTAGTCGGGGAAGGAGGCGAGATCCGGCCAGTCCAGCTGCAGTCGCATACCTCCGCCGATGATCCTGAGCCCCTTGTTGCGGAGCCAGCCGGCCTCTTCCGAGATGTCGATGCCCATCGAGACGAGCTGCTTGGTGGCGCGCGGGGTCAGCCCGTCGCCGCACACCTTTTCGCGGGGGAAGCTGGTCTTCTCCAGCAGCAGTACGTCGAGTCCGGCCTTCGCCAGGTAGTACGCGGTCGTGGAGCCGGCTGGCCCCGCGCCGACGACGATCACATCGGCGGTGTTTTCGGAGAGGGGCTCGGTCACGGCGGGATCTCCCCAAGTTCGCAATCTACGTGCCGACGGGCACTGGACATGGGCAGTCTATTCAGCGTTACTGATCACCCGGCTGAAGGGCTGCCCCGTGAACCGAGCACTCCCCGTGGTACGGCTCCGTGTCCCCACCGACGAGGACGCCCTCGCCTGGCACCGGATCTTCGACGACCCGGACGTCATGGAGTTCCACGGCGGCAGGTCGGCCGAGTTGTCGGTGTACGAGGAACTCACCGCCCGCCAGCGCAGACACGACGCTGAACTCGGCTTCTGCCTGTGGACCATGCTCGACGAATCCGGCGAGGTCATCGGCTTCACCGGCGCCCAGCCGTGGGAGCGGGAGTGGGGTCCCACGGGCGAGATCGAGATCGGCTGGCGGCTCGGGCGGGCGTGCTGGGGCAAGGGTTACGTCACCGCCGCCGCGCAGATGACGCTGGAGCGGGTGCGGGCGGCCGGGGTATCGAGTGTCGTGGCGATGGTGCACGCCGACAACGCACGGTCGATCGCGGTGACGCAGCGGCTCGGTATGCAGCTCGCCGAGGTCTTCACGACACCTGAGTCGAAGCAGCGGGGCCACCGCTACCGGCTCGACTTGTAACTCTGAGTAACTGGCTGCTACAGAAAGCCACTTGATGCTTCCGGATGACACCCCCGGGCGGTTACCCTGCCAGTACCGCTGGGGGTGACATCTGTGCGCATAACACCCAAGACGCCCGAAGTGCACGTACCAAAGCTGGTCGGTCTGATGGCCATGGACGCGCGCGAGGCGGCAGAGGCACACGGAGTGCTGCTGGCCGCACCCGACCGGCCCGACTTCCATCTGACGGTCGTCGACTATGTCGTACGGCAATACCCGCTGCCCGGCGTCGAGGTGCCGCGCGGGGCCGTGGTCACCGTCTGGTTCGACCTTGGTGAGGGCGAGGGCGGCGGAGGCGCGGGCGTGCGCGAGCCGCGGATCCCGAATCCGCCGACGGGCGGAATGCAGCGCGAACTGGACGCGCCCGGGAACGCCTTCGAGGTGATCCGGTGAGAGAGGCTCCGGTGAGAGGCGTCCCGCCGAACTGAAGAAGCTCAGCTCTCCTTGAAGCCCCGGTGCAGAGCGACCACCCCGCCGGTCAGGTTCCGCCAGGCCACCCTCGACCAGCCGGCCTTGCGCAGCCTCTCGGCCAGCGCGGGCTGGTCGGGCCAGGCGCGGATCGACTCGGCGAGGTACACGTACGCGTCGGGGTTGGAGGAGACCGTGCGGGCGATCGGCGGCAGGGCACGCATCAGGTACTCGGTGTAGACCGTGCGGAAGGGCGCCCACGTCGGGTGCGAGAACTCGCAGATCACGACCCGGCCGCCCGGCTTGGTCACCCGGTACATCTCGCGCAGCGCTCCATCCGTGTCCTGGACGTTGCGCAGCCCGAAGGAGATCGTGACGGCGTCGAACACGTCGTCCCTGAAGGGCAGCTTCGTCGCGTCGCCCGCGGTCAGCGGCAGCCAGGGGTGGTTCCGCTTGCCGACCTGGAGCATGCCGAGGGAGAAGTCGCAGGGGACGACATACGCGCCGGTGCGGGTGAAGGGCAGCGAGGACGTCGCCGTACCGGCCGCCAGGTCCAGCACCTTCTGGGCGGGGCGCGCGTCGACGGCCCTGGCGACCTCCTTGCGCCACACCCGGTCCTGGCCGAGCGACAGCACGTCGTTCGTCAGGTCGTACCGTTCCGCGACGTCGTCGAACATCGAGGCGACTTCGTGCGGCTGCTTGTTCAGGGAGGCGCGGGTCACGGGCCCATTCTTGCAGTACGACTCCCAGCACCGGCTCAGGGGAGGAGCCTCGGCTTGTTCCGTTCGCCGAACAGGCCTACCGGCGTCTGTGCACCAAACGCCCCGCGCACACCGTCGCCATGCACGCGCCCTTCTCGTCGAACACCGCCAAATCCGCCCGGCCGTTCTCGATGATCGCCGTCGGTCTCGTGCGCGGCAGCACGGCCACGTCGTTCCGTGCCGCCGCCGCCCGGAGTTCAGCGGTGTCGGCGTGCTCCTCCAGCACCGCCACTGCCCCCGACTTCAGCACCGCGTGAATCCGTTCGCGCGGTGTCGGCGCGTCCGGGAGGGGGCCGTCGTGCACACGCGCGGGCCCGAGGACACCGCCGGGCCACTGCCGCACCCGCGCACTCGGAAACCGCTCCGTCAGTTCGGTGAGCGACCCCACCGCGGCGACCCGAGCCCCCTCCACCGCGACGGCACCGCCCTTGACGGACTCCCCGCTCCCCCAGGCGACCCGCATCTCGTCCGCCGCATGAATCGTCAGCACGCGTGCGTCAGTTGGAGGCGAGGAGCTTCAGCTCGGGGTGTGCGGTGCCGCCCTCGATCGCGGTGGAGGAGATGTGGGACATGACGCGCTCGTCGACGGGGTCGTTCGCCGGGTCGTCGTGGACGACGAGGTGCTGGTACGTGGTCGAGCGCTGGGCCGGAACGCGTCCCGCCTTGCGGATCAGGTCGATGATCTCCATGCGGTTGGAGCGGTGCTTGGCGCCGGCCGAGGAGACGACGTTCTCCTCCAGCATGATCGAGCCGAGGTCGTCGGCGCCGTAGTGCAGGGAGAGCTGGCCGACCTCCTTGCCCGTCGTCAGCCAGGAGCCCTGGATGTGGGCGATGTTGTCCATGAAGAGGCGCGCGATCGCGATCATCCGCAGGTACTCGAAGAGCGTGGCCTGGGTGCGGCCCTTCAGGTGGTTGTTCTCGGGCTGGTAGGTGTACGGGATGAAGGCCCGGAAGCCGCCCGTGCGGTCCTGCACGTCGCGGATCATCCGCAGATGCTCGATGCGCTCGGCGTTGGTCTCGCCCGTGCCCATGAGCATCGTGGACGTCGACTCCACGCCCAGGTTGTGCGCGGCCTCCATGATCTCCAGCCAGCGCTCGCCGGACTCCTTGAGGGGCGCGATGGCCTTGCGGGGGCGCGCCGGGAGGAGTTCCGCGCCGGCTCCGGCGAAGGAGTCGAGGCCGGCCGCGTGGATGCGCTGGATCGCCTCCTCGACGCTCACCTGGGAGATCCGGGCCATGTGCTCGACCTCGCTCGCCCCCAGGCTGTGGATGACGAGCTGCGGGAAGGCCTGCTTGATCGCCGAGAAGTGCTGCTCGTAGTACTCGACGCCGAAGTCCGGGTGGTGGCCGCCCTGGAACATGATCTGCGTCCCGCCGAGTTCGACCGTCTCGGCACACCGCCGCAGGATGTCGTCCAGGTCGCGGGTCCAGCCCTTGGCCGTGTCCTTGGGCGGCGCGTAGAAGGCGCAGAACTTGCAGGCCGTGACGCAGACGTTCGTGTAGTTGATGTTGCGCTCGATGATGTACGTCGCGATGTGCTCGGTCCCGGCGTACCTGCGCTTGCGCACGGCGTCGGCGGCGGCGCCGAGCGCGTGCAGCGGGGCGTCGCGGTAGAGGTCGAGCGCCTCCTCCGGGGTGATCCGCCCACCCTCGGCGGCACGGTCGAGAACGGACTGAAGGTCGGCCTTCTCGGTCACCGGAGCGTCCCTTTCGTCAAGGGTTGTGGACGGACCCAGCCAGCCTACGCCAGGCCTCTTACCCAGCCGACCTCAGGCCGTGTACGCCCCGATCAGCAGCCCCACGTACGTCCCCGCGATCAGGAACGGGCCGAACGGGATCGCCGTCTTCCGGCCCGCCTTCCGTGCGACGACGAGCGCACCGCCGTAGAGCGCCCCCAGCACGAACCCCGCGAGCGTCCCGAGCATCACGGTCGGCCAGCCGTACCAGCCGAGGGCGGCGCCCATGCCGAGCGCCAGTTTGACGTCGCCGAAGCCCATGCCGCCGGGGTTGATCAGGAACAGGACGAAGTAGCCGCAGCCGAGCGTCAGCGTGCCGAACAGGGCGGTGAGCCAGTCCCCTGTGTGCTCGGGGACGAGCGCGACCAGCCCGAGGAGGATCAGGACCGCCGCCGCGAGCGGGAGGGTCAGCGCGTCCGGCAGGCGCTGCACCCGGATGTCGACGACCGCGAGGAGCACGCCGACGGGGGCGAGGAGGAGCCAGACGGCGATTTCGGGGCGGGTGTCGGTCGCGGCGGCGAGGGCGGCGCAGACGAGGGCGGTGGCGAGCGGGAGGAGGGGGGTGGTGGCGGGGCCGTACGACGGGTCCGGGCACTGCGCGCATCGCGCCCGCCCGGCCCATCCTCGGATCGGATGCCCGCCGGGGCACTGCTCGCGCCATTCCTCCCCCGACGGGACGGCGAAGCGGTAGGCCGCGCGGGGCAGCAGTGCACCCGTCACCGCGCCCCACAACGCGGCGACGATCACGAGGAGGCCAGTCACAAGGAGTCAGTATGGCAGCGGCACTTGTACCGAGCCCTCAGCTCTGCCGGCCCTTCGGCAGCATGATCGTCCGGGACACCACGAACGTCGCCGGGATCGCCACCATCGACGCGAGCAGCGGAGCGAAGCGGCTCCCGGCATGCAGGATGTCGACGATGACGTACACCCCTGCCGTCGTGACGACGAAACTCGTCGCGTTCGTCAGGGGGAACAGCAGGAATTTCCGCCAGGTCGGCCTCGTCCGGTAGGTGAACCGGGTGTTGAGGAAGAAGGATCCGATCATGCTGAGGCCGGAGGCGATGAGGTGCGCGGCCATATAGGGAAGGTGCGGGAGAAGCAGCAGGTAAAGGCCGTAGTACGTCCCGGTGTTGATGACACCGACGATGGCGAAGACGACGATCTGGCCCGATATCGGGCGGGGCTCCGCCTCGGTTCCGGTTCGCGTCCTCGTCAGGGAATTGCTCATCAGGGAATGAGGTCCTTGGTCGGGTGTCCGCCGCACCGTGCCGGGTGCTGGGCTCGGTCCACGTTCGTCGCCTTCACCAGGAAGTGCGGCCGCCCCTTGACCTCGTAGTAGATCCGGCCCGTGTATTCGCCGATGATCCCCAGCATGATCATTTGCATGGCCGCCGCAGCGGTGACGGCCGTGATAATCGTGACATAGCCCGGGGTCTCTACGCCGTTGATGAGCGCGGCACCCACGATCCACGCCGTGTACAGGCCCGTGCACAGCAGCAACGCCATGCCGAGGTAGAGGGCGGCGCGCAGCGGGCGGTTGTTGAAGGAGAGCAGGCCGTCGAGGCCGTAGTTGAGCAGGCTGCGGAAGTTCCAGGAACTGCTGCCGTGGGCGCGGGTGGCGTTCTCGTACTCGAAGGTGGTGCTGGGGAAACCCACCCAGGCGAACAGGCCCTTGGAGAAGCGGTTGTACTCGGTGAGGTCCACGATCGCGTCCACCACACGTCGGGAGAGCAGACGGAAGTCGCCCACGCCGTCGACGAGTTCGACGTCGACGAGCCGGTTGATGAGGCGGTAGTAGAGGCGGGCGGTGACCGTGCGGGTGAGGCGGTCGCCGGTCCTGGTGCGCTTGGCGATGACCTGGTCGTAGCCCTGTGCGTGCAGTTCCACCATGCGGTGGATCAGCTCCGGCGGGTGCTGGAGGTCCGCGTCCATGACGATCACGGAGTCTCCCGAGGCGTGGCGCAGACCGGCGAGCAGGGCTGCCTCCTTGCCGAAGTTCCGGCTGAAGGAGACATAGCGCACGCGCGCGTCGAGTTCGGCCAGCCGCTGCAACCCCTCAAGAGTCCGGTCTCGGCTGCCGTCGTCGACATAGACGAACTCCATGTCGTGGCCGAGCGGCAGGAGTTCCTCCGCGATCTTCTGGACCGCGTCGTGGAAACGGGCTATGACGTCTTCTTCGTTGAAACAGGGTGCGACGATCGAGATGAGCATGGTTCGGGTACTCCCCGTGAGGTCCGGTCGGCGAGCGCTGGTCAGGCGCTCGGGTGGTGGTGTGCGCGCCGTCGTCTGACCGCGGCGAGGACGCTGAGGGCGATGAGGGTCAGCAGGGAGGCGGCGCCGACGGCTCCGCCCAGGCGCAGGCCCGGTGGGTGGAACGTGCAGGTGAGACTGGTCGAGGAGCCGTCCAGGGGGACGGCGATCAGGCCGTAGTACTGCTTCGCGGGTACGGCGTCGGCGCCACCCGCCGCACAGCGCCAGCCGGCGATGCGCGGGGCCGCGACGACCGCGGTTCCCTTGCTGCCGGGCGGCAGTTCGGCGCGGATCGTGCCGTCGGAGACGGACACCTTCGTGGCGCCGGTGGCTTTCAGCTGGTCGACGGTGGCGCGCAGGCGCCCGGTGTCCAGGCAGCCGACCGCGCCGCTCTCCGGGACGACGCCCGGCCGGTTGGGGGACAGCTCGATGCGGAGACGTCCGGAGGCCGGGACCGTGCCGAGGTGCGCTATCGCGGCGATCTTGGTGCCGGGGTCGGACCGGAACCGCCCGGGGGTCTGCGCCCCGGTGATGCTCGCGGTGCCCGAGAAGTGCGGGGCCCAGAGGTACGCCTCGCTGCCGGCCCGGCAGGTGGCGGTGATCGTCGACATGCCGGGGCCGTTGACCCGCAGGCCGGGTCGGCTGTCGGCACTGCGCGGCGGCTGCTTCCCGGCGGGGGTGCGGACCGTGATGGGCGGCACCGTGTACACCCGGGCGCCCAGCAGCAGTTCCTGGTTGCGGTACGGCGACGGCCCGAAGGCGGAGACGTTGGCGCCGACGGTCGGCCGCACCGTCACCAGGGGCGGCACGTCCTGGCGGGACACGGTCACCTTGGTGCCGTCCTGCGGGAACCAGCCCTGATGCGGGTCCGGCGGTGAGTGGACTCGTGCGCCGACGGAGAAGATCGCGTCCGTGACGGCGTTGTCCAGGCTCTGGATGTTGCGGCCGCGCGAGGTGTAGCCGTCCCCGAGGGCGATGAGCGTGCGGCTGAGGACGTCGGCGGTCAGGCTGCTGTAGTACTGGGCGCCCTGACCGCCCACCAGCAGCGGGTCGTTGCCGACGGTCTGCTCCCGGCCCGGGTCGGTCCGGTAGGTGGGCCAGCCGTCGGCCTCGGCGATGGCGTCCGCCTGTTGCTGCTGCCGCGCTCCCCAGGGCGCGTAGTCGTCGAGGTGCCCGAAGCGCAGCCGGGTGGCGACGGCGGAGGTGGCAGTGGCCTCGGCGACCTGCGTGCCGATGAGCAGGGTGACCGCCAGTCCGGCGAGTACCGTCCTGCGCCCGCTGTGGTGGCGGGCGAGCAGGGCCAGCCCGCACAAGGCGCCCGCGGCGGCCACAAGGGTGAGCGGCAGGACGAAGGAGCGGTCCGTCAGCGCGCTGCGGCTCGCGACGGCGATGATCAGCGCCAGCAGTCCGCCCGCCGCACCGAGCGCGCGCCCGCCGGGAGGGCCGTACGCCAGCGCATGCCACGCGGCGATCACCAGCAGCCCGCAGAGCACGAAGGTCTGGCGGTACGAGCTGCCGTTCGGGGTGGAGAAGGCGTGCCAGAGAAGGTGGGTCGGGCCCCACTGGAACGACAGCGCGACGGCGACGACGAGCAGCGTCCAGCCGTAGCGGACCGGGCGCGGGACCTTCCGGTGGAAGGGCAGGGCGAGGGCGAGCAGCAGCGCCGTGGTGCCGACATAGATCGCGGGCGTACCGAAGTTGTACGTCGTCGGCAGCAGCCGGGCCACCATGTCTTCGGTCGATGCGGGGACGAACGTCCGGACCACGCCGGGGTAGGCGTGTTTGGTGCCGAAGTACACGACGACGACCAGGGGAGCCGCCAGTCCCACACCGAGCGCCATGGTCAGGACGGCGCGGCCCGCCGCCGCGAGGCGCTGCCGCCGGTCGAGGTCCGCGAGATACAGCCGCAGCAGCACCACCAGACCGGCGGCGAGCGTGGCCATGTACGCCGTGTAGAAGTTGGCGATCCAGACGAGCGCCACGACGATCACGCCGAGCACCCGGCGCCGGTCGTTCAGCGCCCACTCGCCGACCAGGCACAGCAGCGGCAGGGCGAGAAGTCCGTCGAGCCACATCGTGTTGTAGATGGCACTCGCAAGCGTCCAGCCGCACAGGGCGTACGACGCCCCCAGCAGCCCCGCGGCCCACCAGCGGCCGGGGCGCATCCTGAGCAGCAGCCAGGCCATCGCGGCCCCCGCCGACGCCACCTTCAGCAGGGTGATCACATACACCGCGAGGTCGATCTCGTCCCGCGGGAACACCCCGACGAGCAGGGCGAACGGGCTGCTGACGTACGTACCGAGGTCGGGCAGGAAGCTGGAGCCGTACCCGGACTGCCAGTTGACGAGGAGGCCGCCGTCGGCCCGCCCGTGCAGCATGTCCCACAGGTGGGCGTGGAAGGGTACGTACTGGTTGCCGAGGTCGTTGACGCTGCGCGTGCGGGAGCCGAAGGGGTAGCTGCGGGCGATGATGTCGCCGGCGCACAGGACGACGATGGTGAGGGCCGCTGCCAGCAGCGCGGCGGTGCCCGCGGGGCCGGCGGGGCCGGCGGGGCCGGCGGGGCCGGCGGGGCGGCGGGGCAGACGGAGGCGGAGCCGGGTCCGGGTTCCGTGCGTGGCTCCGGGCGACGGCGTTGCCGGGGTCGCCTCTTCCGTCCGTTCGAGACGGGTGGTCTGGTTCACACCCTGTCCCTGTCCGGTCGGCGGCCCGCGTTCCTGTGAGCAGCGCCACTTCCGCTCAGGGAACCGGCCAAGGGCAGGCTCGTACTGACCATTCTCGGCAAGCCTCCGGAGAATTGCGGGTGATTCGCCGTCTTAGATGAGCGCTGCTCAGGAATGGTTGTGTGACATGCGGAACTGTTAGGCAGAATTCCGGATTCGCGCACCGGAGTTTCCCGAACAGGGCATTGCCAAAAGGTGGACAAAGGGTGTCCGGGAAGCGGGAACCGCTACTTGATCTTCGACATCCGGGCCGTCGGATTCCCCGACTCCGCACTGTCGGAGCGGTAGTTGAGATCGTCCCCGACCGGAGTGATCCGCACCGTCGCGGCAGCCTGACTGCACCCCGCGTGATTGCCCTTCGCCCCCACGGACGTCGCCACGATCTGCTTCGCGGACACGCTCTTCAAGGTCAGTACGTCATTACAGACGAGGCCAACCGGATCGGTCTGCCGGAGAGTCCCCAACTCCTCGCCCACGTCCGCCTTGTGGAGGGTGACCCGGAAGGTGCCCATGGGGAGGCTGCCACCGAGGCCGGTGGCCTGGCCTTCCCAGGTGCCGAGGTAGGCGGCGGGTACGGCGGTCGGGTTGCTGTCACCCGGCACCTCGCTGGACGCCGAGCTGGACGGTGAACCGCCCGCCGCGTCCGACCCGTTGTCGTCTCCCGGCAACAGGTCGAACACGAACACCGACCCCACCGTCACGGCCGCCAGCGCCCCCGCGACCGCAAGGGCCACCGTGCAGCTCACCTTCCGACCCCGTCCGCTGGCGCCCGGCGCCGAGGTCGCCGCCACGGAAACGGAGAGCTTGCCTGGTTGCTGCGGAGGAGCCGTCGGCTCGGCGTCACGCGGCTCGGGCACGGAAGCCGGCGGCGCGAAGGACGGCATGACCGGCGGCGGCCCGAACTCCCCCACCGACGGATTGCTGAACCCCACCGGCCCGGACGCCACATCCCCCGCCGCCTCAAGATTCAGCAGCTGTACGGCACCCCGGCTCACCTGCTCCACCAGCGCCCCCGGCAGCCACCCACCGGCGACCAGCCGAGCCGCACCCTCCGGAGCCAGTCGCCGGGCCACCTCACCCGGCGAGGGCCGCGCCGCCGGGTCCTTCCCGAGGCACGCCGCCACCAGCTCCCGCAAGTCACCGGTCAGGGAACCGAGTTCAGGCTCTTCGTGTACGACCTTGTAGAGCAGCGCCGCCGACGAGTCACCGGGAAACGGCGGCTCACCCGTCGCCGCGTACGCCAGCACCGCCCCCAGCGAGAAGACGTCCGCCGCACCCGTGACGCCCTTGCCGACGATCTGCTCGGGCGACATATAGCCGGGCGAGCCGATCGAGACGCCGGTGGAGGTGAGGGACGCCGTGCCGTCCGTGGCCCGGGCGATCCCGAAGTCGATCAGCAGCGGCCCGTCGAGGGTGAGCAGCACATTCGAGGGCTTCACATCCCGGTGGACCAGCCCCAGTTCGTGCACGGCCGCCAGCGCCTCGGCGAGACCCGCACCCAGGGCCCGTACGGAATGAATCGGCAGCGGACCCCGGTCCGCGACCGCCGCGCTCAGCGAGGGGCCCGCCGCATACGCGGTGGCCACCCATGGCACCCGCGCGTCGGGGTCGGCGTCCAGTACCGACGCGGTCCAGGCGCCGCCCACCCGGCGCGCGGCGTCGACCTCGCGCCGGAAGCGGGCGCGGAACTCCTCGTCGAGGGCGAAGTGCGGGTGCACGATCTTGACCGCGACCGTGCGGCCGCCGGAGCTGCGGCCCAGGTAGACCCGCCCCATGCCGCCGGAGCCGAGCCGGCCGAGCAGCCGGTAGGGACCCACGGTGGTGGGTTCGTCGACGTCGAGCGGTTGCATGGCGCGCCCCCCTCTCCCCCGCGTACGCCTGTCTCCCGCGCGTACGCCTGCAGTCCCGGCAGCCTATTGGTCCAGACGCTCCTACGGCTGGAGCAGATCCACCTTCACGTCAGCCGGGAAGCCGGTTGTCGGACCGACGCGGCGGGCGAACTCGGCGACCGCCTCCAACTGGGGAGCCCCGAAGCGGAAGTCGAGGGTCGTGAAGTACTGCTCCAGGACCTGTTCGTCGAAGGCCTCCCAGCGGGCCGCCTGCTCGGCGACCTTGCCGACCTCGTCGAGGGAGAGGTTGCGGGAGGCGAGAAAGGCCTCGTGCACGGCGCGGGTGATGACGGGCTCGCGCTCCAGGTAGTCACGGCGGGCGGCCCAGACGGCGAAGACGAAGGGCAGGCCGGTCCACTCCTTCCACAGCGCGCCGAGGTCGTGCACCTCGAGGCCGAAGCGCGGGCCGTCGAGCAGGTTGGCGCGCAGCGCGGCGTCGCCGATCAGTACGGCCGCCTCGGCCTCCTGCATCATCAGGCTCAGGTCGGGCGGGCACGTGTAGTAGTCGGGCTGTACGCCGTAGCGGTCGGCGAGCAGCAGCTGGGCCAGGCGGACGGAGGTGCGCGAGGTCGAACCGAGGGCGACCCGGGCGCCGTCCAGCCGGTCCAGCGGGACCTGCGAGACGATCACGCAGGACATCACCGGGCCGTCGCAGCCGACGGCGATGTCCGGGAAGGCGACCAGGTCGTCGGCGTTGCGCAGGAACTCCACGAGCGTGATGGGCCCGATGTCGAGGCCACCCTGGACCAGCTGTTCGCTGAGCTTCTCCGGGGTGTCCTTGGTCAGCTCGAAGTCGAGCAGGGTGCCGGTTCTCGCGAGCCCCCAGTACAGGGGCAGGCAGTTGAGGAACTGAATGTGGCCGACGCGCGGCCGGGTGCGAGAAATGTCCACATCGCGAGACTAGACCCCATGGGGTACGGTGCACTCTTCAGGGTGCCGCGAACCGCCTCATAGGCCCCGTGAGCCCCCGCCTCGATCTTCAAACTTCCGAGTGACGTGATCTTGGCCTCTATTGCTTTCGGCTGCCTGCGTGCTAGGCTCGCCGCAAGTTGCAGTTTGGTTTCCCTTGCAGTACAGAGCCTGCGGAGCATGTAACCGCGGGCTCTCGTCGTTTTCAGACGTATGCAGTTGTGCGGCACTGTTTTCACACTTGCAGGTTCTGGAGCAGGGCAACCCTTTGGGCCCAAGGAGGGCTTATGGCTACCGGAACCGTGAAGTGGTTCAACGCCGAAAAGGGCTTTGGTTTCATCGCCCAAGAAGGCGGCGGCCCCGACGTCTTCGTTCACTACTCCGCGATCAACGCGAGCGGCTTCCGCTCGCTGGAGGAGAACCAGCAGGTCTCCTTCGACGTCACTCAGGGCCCGAAGGGCCCGCAGGCGGAGAACGTCACCCCCGTCTGAGTCTTCGGCCTCGGAGCCTGGTGCTTTGATCCGGAACAGATAGCAGTACCCAAGGAGCCCCGTGCCGCAAGGCAACGGGGCTCCTGCCTTGTGCCCTGGAACCTCACACGTGCTGCATGACCAGCACGAACGTCGTCCCGGCGGCCAGTGCCTCGTACGAGTGCGGCACATCCCCGCGATACGCCATGTAGTCGCCGGGCCCCAGTTCGACCTCCTCGCCCCGGGGCCCCGCCTTCACCCGGCCCGTGCTGACGATCAGGTGCTCCACGCTGCCCGGAATGTGCGGCTCCGACTCCCGGGCCGGGCCCGGTTCCGCGCGCAGGTGGTAGATGTCCCGCCGGGCGCCGGGCGGGCTGGCGGAGAGCAGGGTGGCCACATAGTCCGCCCGTTCGGAGGCGACCGTGGGCCCTTCGCCCGCCCGGATCACCTGAACGGCCGGAGCCGGCGGCTCCACCAGCGCGCTGAACGGCACCCCGAGCGCGACCCCAAGCGCCCACAGCGTCTCCACGCTGGGGTTTCCGCTGCCCGCCTCCAACTGGGACAGCGTGGACTTCGCGATCCCCGCCCGTTTGGCCAGCTCGGACAGCGACAGCCCGGCCCGGGTGCGCTCTCGGCGCAGGGAGGTGGCGATCCACGCAAGGGGCTCGCTCATACGGCTCACTTCCCGTCGTTCGTTTTACAGGCACGTTCGTTCGCCTTGACGAACAGCACCCGCGCGTTCATCCTGGAAAACATGCGTTCGCTACTCCGAACACCGATGATGGCACCTCTGGTGCGTGACAGCGCCCTCGTCTGGCTGGCGAGCGGTGTCGTCGGCGTCTCCTTCGGCGCGGTCGCGGTGGCCGGCGGGCTGCCGGTCTGGGTGCCGGTGGTGATGTCGCTGGTCGTGTACGCGGGATCGGCGCAGTTCAGCGCGGTCGGCGTACTGCTGGCCGGGGGCGGGCCGTTCGCCGCGGCGGCGACCGGGCTGCTGCTGAACACCCGGACAGCGGCCTTCAGCCTGGCCGTGGCGGACATCCTCGGTGGCCGGAGCCGACTCGCCCGCTTCCTCGGCGCCCACCTCGTCAACGACGAGACGGTCGCCTTCACGCTCGCCCAGCCCGATCCGGTACGACGCCGGACGGCGTTCTGGGTCAACGGCCTCGGCCTGTTCGCCGCCTGGAACACCGGCGTCCTCGCGGGCGCACTCGCCGGAAGCGCGCTCGGCGACACGGCGACGTACGGCCTCGATGCCGCCTTCCCCGCCGTCCTGGTGGCCCTGGTACTGCCCGCCCTGCGCAAGGACGCGGGCGTACGACGGGCAGCCGCGCTCGGCGCGGTCGTGGCACTGGCGGTGACCCCCGCCGTCCCCGCCGGGGTGCCGGTGCTGCTCGCGCTCGCCGGGCTCTTTGTATACGGACGGAGGCGGGCGGCGGCATGAGCGCGACGGTCGCGATGATTCTGGCGCTGGCGGTGGGGACGTACGCCTTCCGGCTGGTGGGACCGGTCCTTTACGGACGTATCGAACTCCCCTCGAAGGTCCAGGAGTTGATGTCGGCCGGCGCGGTCGTCCTGCTCACCGCGCTGCTGGCGACCGGTGCGCTGACCGAGGGCGGGGACTTCGCGGGGTGGGCGCGGCCGAGTGGGGTGCTGGTCGGGGGTGTGCTGGCATGGCGTCGAGCGCCGTTCGTGGTGGTCGTGCTGGGGGCGGCGGCCACAACGGCGGTGCTGCGAGCGGCGGGTGTGGGGTGAGTGTCAGTGGGGGTCGCTAAGGTCCCCGGCCATGACCGAAGCCGACTTCCTCACCGCCACCCGCACCTTCTACGACGCCATCGCCGAGGACTACGCCGACCTCTTCCGTACCGAACTGGCCAAGCCGCTGGACCGGGCGGTGTTCGCCGGGTTCGCGGAACTGGTGGGGGCAGGCGGTCGCGTGGCCGACCTGGGCTGCGGGCCGGGGCGGGTGACCGCCCACCTCGCCTCCCTCGGACTGTCCGTCTTCGGGCTCGACCTGTCGGAGTCGATGCTCACGATCGCCCGGCGGGAGAATGCGGGGCTGCGGTTCGAGCAGGGCTCGATGCTGGAGCTGGACCTTCCCGACGGTTCGCTCGCGGGCGCCGTGTCCTGGTACTCCTCCATCCACACCCCGGTGACCGAACTCCCCTCCCTCTTCGCCGAGTTCCGCCGCGTCCTGGCCCCGGGCGGCCACCTCCTCATCGCCTTCCAGATCGGCGACGAGCCCCGGCGCCACGAGCGGCCCTGGGGGTATGAGGTGACGCTGGACTTCCAGCGGCGCCAGCCGGACGAGATCGACGGCCTGCTCCGGGCCGCAGGGTTCGCACCCGTCATGCGGATGGTGCGTGAGCCCGCCCCGAACGAGACGACGCAACAGGCGTCATTGATCGCCCGCAAACCCACTTAGACAGACAAACGCGCCGAGGTGCAGCGCCCCGTAAGGGGCGCGGGGCTGTATCCATATGCGGCTCCGCCGCGTGGGCGCGACCAGCCACAACGGACCCGCAGCCGCTCAACCGCCAAGCACCACCAGGCACTCCTGCCAGGCCCGTTCGCTCAGCAGAGGCCGCAGCCGGGTGAAGAGAGCAAGGAGATCCGGCCCCCACTGCTCACGGAACGCGGGGTCATGATGAGCGAGGTCGAGCTCATTCGCCGCAGTCAGCTCGGCGAAGTCCTCCCGCACACGCACATCCGGCACATGCGTCCGCCCGGTGAAGCGGTCATGAAACGCGGCGCCCCGGTCGGCAAGCAACGGATACGTGGCCTGACGATCGCAGCTCGCGTACAGGTAAACGATCGCCTCGGCCTCCGCACCGATCACCGTGGCGAGTTCGGTACGGCGATCCAGCGGGAGCAACCCGCCGGGGAAGCCGTCGGTGCCGTAACTGGCGTGACAGAGCCCGGCCAGCTGGAGGGCAGGCCTGGCCTCCCACGAGGCGAGCCGGACCCGTACGCGCCGCAGGTGGGCGAGGAGAGTCCCGCCGGGATGGGAGAGCGTCTCGGCGCCCAACTGCCGTAGCAGGACGTCGGCTTGGAGGACGGGCGTGGTCACCGCTCACCGCCCTTCCCGACTCGGACTCGGACTCGGACTCGTACTGCACGGTCGTGGGTCGGCACCCGCTCCTCCCCCGCACTCGGTCCGGACCCCGGCGGAGGCGCGGAGCGGGTTGCCGCCCGGGCCCTGGAGAGATCGTCGTACAGGAGTCAGTGGCCAGTCAATCCTAAGGTTTTGTCGCCAACCCTTAGTGCTAGCTTGGGTGTTGTGACCCTAGACGACCTGCGTGTATTTGTGGCGGTGTGCCGGGCCGGGAGCCTGAGTGCGGTGGCGCGTGATCTCTCGTGCACCCAGTCCGCGGTGAGCCAGCATGTGAAGCGGCTGGAACGGGAGACCGGGGTCAGTCTGCTGGAGCGGCAGCCGCGGGGGGTCGTACCGACGACTGCGGGCCGCGTGCTGGAGGCGGCCGCGTCCGAAGGGCTCGTCGGGCTGGAGCTGGCGCTGCGGCGGCTGCGGGATCTGGCTGACGGGGAGAGCGGCACGGTACGGGTGGCGACGGGGGCGACGACGGTACGGCACTTCATGTCGGACGCGGTGGTGACGTTCCGGCAGCGGCATCCCAAGGTCAACCTGGAGTTCCGTACGGAGAGTTCGAGCCGGGCGTGTTTCGACGCGCTGGCCGACAGCGACCTGGACCTGGCGTGGATCACGCTGGGCCGGCCGGTGCGGGGCATCGAGCAGCGGCCGGTGGTGGAGCTGCCGTGGGTGCTGGCGGTGCGGGCCGGCGATCCGCTGGCCGACCGCGCCTCCCTGGACGCCGCCGCGCTGGCGGACGTACGCCTCATCCGGCTTCCCCCGACCTCCACCTCGGCCGCCCATCTCGACGCCGCCTGCGCCGACTTGGGCGTCCGTTTCAGCTTCGACACGAGCGTGGCCGACTGGGACACCGCGCTGCTCCTGGCCGAGCTGGGGGTCGGGCGGGCGGTCGTGCCCGCGTTGCCGGGGCTGTCCGTCCCGGGCGACGGAGCCCTCCGCCTGATCCCGCTCCCCGCCCTCCGCCCGCTGCCCGTCGGCTGGGCCGTGCGCCGCTGGGACGCGCTCAGCCCGCCGACCCGGGCGTTTGCGCATTTGGTCGAGAGCTACCAAAGGGACAGCGCGCGGGCCTGACCGCTCCGCTCCGGGCCTACTTCAGGCCGATCGCCGCGCAGTCCGCCGCGTACTCGGCGGTGCAGATCTCCTTGGCGGTGTAGACGCCGTCCTGGATCAGCGTCTCCTTGATGTTGTCCCTGGTGACGGCGACCACCGGCACCAGTTGCGCGGGAATGTCGTCCTCCGTCGGGCTGTCGATCTTGTCCTGGGTCAGTGCGTCGAACTCGATCGAGCGCCCCTGGACCTTGTACACGGCCATCTTCGCGGCCTGGGTCGCCTCCTGGGCGAACGGCTTGTACACGGTCATGTACTGGTCGCCCGCGACGATCCGCTGCACCGCGTCCAGATTCGCGTCCTGCCCGGTCACCGGCGGAACCTTGCTCGCGCCCGCCGCCTTCAGCGCCTCGATGACGGGGCCCGCGAGGCCGTCGCTCGCCGCGTACACGGCGGCGATGTCGTCAAGGCCGACGGCCTCGATCGCCTTCCCCATGTTCGCTTCGGCGACTTCGGGCGACCACTTGTCCGTGTCGTACTGCTGGACGATGTCGACCTTGCCGTCGAGTTCGTCGAGCGCGCCCTTCTTGAACAGTGCCGTGTTCGGGTCGTCGAGATCGCCGTTCATCATGACGACCTTGGCGGACGCGGCCCGCGAGCCGAGTTCGCCCATGATGGCGCGGCCCTGCACCTCGCCCACCAACTCGTTGTCGTGGGAGACATACGCGTCGATGGGCCCCTGCGCGAGCCGGTCGTAGGCGATGACCGGGATGTTCGCGTCCTTGGCCTTCTGTACGTCCGTGGCGATGGCCTTGGCATCCAGCGCGTCGACGAGGATGACATCCACCTCGTCGTCGATCATCTTCTGGAACTGCCGACTCTGCTCGGCCACGCTCGCCTCGGCGTTGGCGTAGACGACCTTGCCCTTGTTGTTGGTGAGGGTGGCGACTTCCTTCTTGATCAGCGGGTGGTCGAACTTCGCGTAACGGGCCGTGTCCTTGTCCGGCAGGAGGAGACCCACCGTGATGTCGTCGCCCTTCTCCGGGGACGCGGAGCTGTCGCTGTCCCCGATTCCGTCGACGACACCGCACGCGGCGATCGACAGGGCCGAGGCGGAGGCGGTGAGGGCTATGCCGATACGGCGTACAGCTGATGTGTGGGGGGAACGAGGGTTCACTACTGGAGCCTTCCGAGCGGATGAGCGGCGTTGCTACCCGGGTGGCGGTAGCCAATGCCCCGGCGGCATGTCACGTCAAGCGGATGTCGTAACGGGACGGCAACCGTTTCCGTGATCCGGCTCGTTGATGAAGCGGAATTGCCCGAAGGTCTGCCCTCGTGGACAGCGACAAGCCCTGGCCGGAGTCGCGATGATGGAATGTCAGCCCGCCGAATGGCGGAGGAGGGGAGTGGTTGATGCGCCGGTCGGCTCGTGACGAGACCTACCCGCAGGGAACGGGCCGCGCGCCGAGGCGTGCCCCGGACCGGGCGGAGGACTCGACCGCGCATGCGGGTTCCCCTCAACCCGCCCACCCCCTGCTGGCGTTGCAGCGCAGTGCGGGCAACGCCGCGGTCACCGCGGTGATCCAGCGGATGGAGGCGCCGGGCGGCAAACGCAGGAGGTCCCGATCGCCGGAGGACCAACAGCCGGCGAAGCACGCACGGGAAGCCGAGACCGAGTCCTCCTCCGAGGAGGAGGACTGGGAGTGGGAGGAGCAGTTCGCGGCGGCGAGCGTGGAGCAGATCAGCGAGGCGCAGACCAAGACGGCCGTGCTGCTGGAGCAGATGGACAATGCAGGCGCCTCCGACCGCGTCAAGAGCATCGCCCAAGACAAGTTGGACATCCTTTCCCTGCTGAAGAACTTGGCTCCCCTGCGGTCGGTGGAGACCGTGCGCGAGGCCATCAGGCTCGTCAGTGAGAAACCGGACAGCACAACGAAGACTCGGTATCTGGAGAAACTCGAGGACCAGCTCGAATACCTTGCGCAGGATTTCCCGTCCGCGGGGCCTCCGACCAAAGAGACCCTCGAAGCCATGTGGCCCCAACTTGTGCCCGCCTTCGGCAGCGCCGGCGGTCAGGTGGGCCAGGACGGCTGTGAGGACCGCGCCCACGCGATCTGTCTGGCCATCGCCAAGCGGGACCCGGCGATCGCCGTCAACCATCTCTCGAAGCAGTGGGCCACGTCTTCGGGGGGCCGTGTGCACGCCGATCACCAGTGGAAACACCACGTCGCGGCCTCGGTGACGACGGCGGACGGCGTCCTGGTCATCGATCCCATCTTCTCCACTTCGGGTCCGCTCGAACTGAGCGATTGGGCCAACCGCGTCCAGGTGAACAAGGAGACGAACGTCCACCAGACCGCCTGGGGATTCCTCGGGAAACCGGGCGACGACAATCGGCCGGACGCAGCCAGCGCCATGGAATACAGTCCCCAGGCCTGAATCGCGGCGTCGGCAGGACACAAACCCGCCCGCCTCCCCTCTAACGCTGGTACAGCTCCTCGATCTCCCCCGCGAAGTCCCGCATGACCGCCTCCCGGCGCAGCTTCATGGAGGGCGTCAGATGCCCGGTGAACTCCGTGAAGTCCAGCGGCAGGATCGCGAAGCGGCGGATGGACTCGGGACGGGAGACGAGCTTGTTGGCCTCGTCCACGGCGCGTTGCAGGATGGCGGTCAACTCCTCGTCGTTGACCAGGAGTTCGGCGGGGACGGGGTGTTTGCCGTTCATACGGCGCCAGTGGGTGATGCCGTCCATGTCGAGGGTGATCAGCGCGGAGACATAGGGGCGGCCGTCGCCGAGGACGATCGCCTGGGAGATCAGCGGGTGGGAGCGGAGCCAGTTCTCCAGCGGAGCCGGGGCCACGCTCTTGCCGCCCGCGGTGATCAGGAGTTCCTTCTTGCGGCCGGTGATCGTCAGGTAGCCCTCGTCGTCCAGCATCCCGATGTCCCCCGTCGCCAGCCAGCCGTCGGGGGCCGCGGGGACCACCCCGCCCGCCTGCGGGTCCCAGTAGCCGCGCAGTACGTGACCGCCGGCCAGCAGGATCTCGCCGTCCGCCGCTATCCGGACCCTCGTGCCGGGGAGCGGCCAACCGACCGTGCCCAGGCGGGGTTTGAGCGGGGGCGTGATGGTCGCCGCGCCGGTGACCTCGGTCAGGCCGTAGCCCTCGTAGATCTCGATGCCCGCCCCGGCGTAGAACGCGGCCAGCCGCCTGCCCAGCGGTGAGCCGCCGCAGATCGCATACCGCACGCGTCCGCCCATGGCGTTGCGGATACGGCGGTAGACCAGGGGGTCGTAGAAGGTGCGCGCGGCTTTCAGCGCCCGGTTGGGGCCCGAGCCCGTCCCCGTCTGTTTCGCCTCCATCGCCTCGCCGTACTTGATGGCCACGTTCGTCGCACGGTCGAACGCCGAGACCCGGCCGCCCGACTCCGCACGGGCCCGCGCACTGTTGAAGATCTTCTCCAGCATGTACGGGATGGCCAGCAGACACGTCGGTTTGAAGCTCGCCAGGTCCGGCAGCAGATCGTCCGGTTTCAGGCTCGGCGCATGACCCAGCCGTACACCCGCCCGGACGCATGCGATCGCCACCATCCGGCCGAAGACATGCGACATCGGCAGGAACAGCAGCACCGACGCCTCTTCGCTCGTCCGCGCCTTGAAGATCGGGTACAGGAGTTCGATGGCGTTGTCGACCTCGGCGAAGAAGTTGCCGTGCGTGAGCGCGCAGCCCTTGGGGCGGCCGGTCGTGCCCGAGGTGTAGATGAGGGTGGCGAGGGTGTCGGGGACCAGCATCCCGCGGCGTACGTCCACCTCCTGGTCCGGCACCTGCTCGCCCAGCTCCGCCAGCCGGTCCACATGGCCCTTCTCGATGACCCACATATGGCGCAGGTCGGGCAGGCGTTCACGCTCGGGGCCGAGGGCGGCGGCCTGGGCGACGGTCTCGGTGACCAGGGCGACCGCGCCGGAGTCCTGGAGGATCCAGCGGACCTGGAAGACGGACGAGGTGGGGTAGACGGGGACGGTCACCAGGCCGGCGGCCCAGGCGGCGAAGTCGAGGAGCGTCCACTCGTACCTCGTACGCGCCATGACGGCGACCCGGTCACCGGGGACCAGTCCCTCGGCGATCAGCCCTTTGGCCACCGCGTGCACCTGCGCCGCGAACTCGGCCGCCGTCACGTCGATCCAGCTGCCGTCCTCCGTCTTGCGGCTGAGGACCACATGTCCCGGCTGCGTCTCCGCGCGGTCGAACGGCAGGTCGGCAAGCGAGCCGTGCACGGCCGGTGCGACCAGCGGCGGAATGGACACCTCCCGCACGACTCCGTCCAGCCGACGGATCTCCGGCGCCCTGAGGATCGGCTCGCCGTCGTAGTCGAGGTCGATGCCGAAGTCGGGGGTGGAGCCGGAAGGGGACGCTTGCGGGATCGACATGGGCAGCTCCTGGGGCGTGCAGCGCGTACCGCTCTGCTGCATGAAGTACGCGCAGTACGTACTGCGGCGTTCACCAGCGGCGTGCGGCCACGCGTGTTACCGCTGGTTAGGTGGGCGATCGTACGGCGCTCAGGTGTGGAGTTCGTGCGGGTTACGGGGTGGTAAGGGGCCGGGGATGTGCAACCTCGGCGATCACCCGGGCACCTGCCGACCGGACGTCAACTTCCCTATTTTACCGGTGCGTTGAAACCCCCCTAAGGTGAGGAACTTTCACCTCCCGACCTGGCCTTACCTGAGGTAACTTTACTGCGGAGTAAGCAGAGTTTCCGCGTGGGGAGATGACCATGGCCGACCTGACCGACGCGCCCGCGCTCGCGCCCCTGCTCGCCCGCGGCGCCCTGCTCTCCCCCTTCAAACGGCCCCGCCCGGACGCCGACTTCCCCCGCACCCGGCTCGTCCTGCCCCGCGTACGCATCGACCTCGCCCGGCTGGCCGCCTACGAACGCGTCTGCGGCTTCGCCACCGGCGACGACGCCCTGCCGGTGACCTATCCGCATGTGCTGGGCTTTCCGCTGGCCATGCGGCTGATGAGCGGACGGGGCTTTCCGCTGCCGCTGCTGGGACTCGTCCATACGTCGATCGAGATCACGCAGCGGCGGGCGCTCGCGGCGACCGGGGAGTACGAAGTCATAGTCCACGTCGAGGGACTGGCCCCGCATCGGCGGGGCACGGAGGCCGCCGTCGTCACGCAGGTGCGGGCGGCGGGGGACGTCGTATGGGAATCGCGGAGTACGTATCTCGCCAGGCACCGGACGGACGGCCGCACCGCGCAGACTCCGAAGGAGGAGCCGGGACCGCTGCCCGTGGTCGCCGAGTGGCGGCTCGCCGGAGACATCGGACGGCGGTACGCGTCCGCGTCCGGCGACCGCAACCCCATCCACCTCCATCCCCTGACCGCCCGGCTGTTCGGCTTCCGACGGGCCATCGCACACGGGATGTGGACCGTGGCACGATGCCTGGCCGCACACGGCGTGCCGGAACGGGCGCTGGTGCGGGCGCAGTTCAAGGCACCGGTGCTGTTGCCGGGGACGGTGACGTACGCGGCGGAAGGCGATCGCTTCGAGCTGCGGAGCGGCGACCGGACGCAGGTGAGCGGCACGGTCTATCCGGCCTGAGCGTCCGCTCCCCGGGCGGGGACCAAGAGCGGCCGACCATCACATCGCCAGTGCTGCCGCCGGCAACAATGACACACGCGGCGCAAAGCGACGGTTCGAGCTGCGGAGCGGCGACCGGACGCAGGTGAGCGGCACGGTCTATCCGGCCTGAGCGTCCGGCTCCCCGGGCGGGGACCAAGAGCGGCCGACCATCAGATCGCCAGTGCTGCCGCCGGGAACAATGACACACGCGGCGGAAAGCGACGGTTCGAGCTGCGGGTCGGCGGCCGGACGCAGGTGAGCGGCGCGGTCTATCCGGCCTGAGCGTCCGGCTCCTCCGGCGGGGACCAGGGTTGGCCTGCCATCATGCCGCCCAGGCCCGCCCAGGCGAAGTTCATCAGGGTCGCGGCGGACTGGCGTGCGGTGACGCCCGGGGTCGCGTTGGCCCAGGCGGCGAGGGACTCGGCGGCGCCGACCAGGGCCTCCGCGAGGCCGGCGACCTCACGCTCCGGCAGGTCCGGGTCGTGGTGCGCCTCGCGGGCGCCGGCCAGGATCAACTGCGTCACGAACGCGACGAGCTCCTCGCGCATCGCGGTGACCTCGGCGGCGAACGGCTCGCCATGCGTGCGGGCCTGGAGATGCAGCACCGACCAGCCGTCCGGGTTCCGCGCGGTGTGCGTGAAGAACGCCCGCAGTCCCGCCCAGAGTTGGCGGTCGGCGGGCAGACCCGGGTCGACGCCCTTGCGGACCGCCTCGGTGAGCGCGGTCGCCTCCCGGCGGATGCACGCCGTGAAGAGGTCTTCCTTCGAGTTGAGGTACAGATAGACCAACGGCTTGGAGACGCCCGCGAGTTCGGCTATCTCGTCCATCGACGCGGCCATGTATCCCCGCTGGCCGAAGGTCTGCACGGCGGCGTCGAGCATCTGCTGCTCACGTACGGCACGCGGCATCCGCTTGGTCTTCACGGCACCCATGGGGTCAGCCTACGGTTCGCAGGCCGCGGCGGAGCCTTAAGAGGCATGCCCCTGCGCACGGGAGGCGTCGTCCGCCACGTCCTCCTGGGAGCGGTTGGCGTCCAGGTTGGCCTTCACCCGGTCCACTTTCTGGACGATCCGCACCGACGCCCGGTCCCGCTCCTTGCGCAGCACCACGAAGCTGATCGGGGCCGAGATCACCAGGGCGAGCAGCACGACCCACATGCCATTGGACGCGCCGAGCCCGCGCGGGGCCAGGCCGGAGTAGACAAGGCCCCAGACGACCACGAGGCAGCCCACGAAGATCCCGAGGCGCATCAGTGTGTAGCGGAGCATCTCAATCCACTCTTCCGATTCCAAAAAGGTCCGTCGTCCAGTGAAGCACGCGCACCTCCCGATCTTGGAGGGGGGTACGGCGGTCAGCTCAGCGTCAGCAGCATGTGGACGTCGTCCCGGTCGTCCCCGGGAGCGACCCGGATCGCGCCGGGAACCCGGCCGACCTCCTTGTAGCCGCAGGAGCCGTAGAACCGCTCCAGTCCGTTGCCGCCCCGGCAGGTGAGCCGGACCGCCTCGATGCCGTCGAAGCCGCGCGCCGCGTCCTCGGCGGCGGCCAGCAGGTCACGGCCGTAGCCCCGGCCCTGATGCCGCGGGTGCACCATCACCGTGTACAGCCACAGCCAGTGCGTCATCAGCCGGTGCATGTTGAACGTGAGGAACGCGGTCGCCGCGACCTGCCCGGACTCGTCGTGCCCGACGAGCAGCCGGGTGCGGCCCTCCGCCATCGCCGCGAAGTGCTTCACCAGCTCCGGGCGTATCGCCTCCCGCGTCACCGGGGGCACGAAGCCGACGGAGCCGCCCGCGTTGGAGACGTCGGTCCACAGGTCGAGAATGCCGTCGCGGAGGGTGGGATCGACGGCGGGGTCCAGGGTGAAAGTAAGGGACACGCCAGCATCGTAGCCATTACGACAGTGCTCGCGCCGCCACCTTCAGGTCCGAGACCAGCCCCTCGTACGCCGCCCTCCGGTCCTTGTCGTCCTGTGCCCGCAGCACCGACGACGGATGCACGGTCGGCACCAGCCGCTCCTGACGCCCATGGATCTCCTCCAACAGGACCGTCCCGCGCACCTGCGTCACCCGGAACGACGACCCGAGCAGCGCCTTGCCAGCGGTGGCGCCGAGCACGATGATCAACTCCGGCTCCACGACCGCCAGCTCGGCCGCGAGCCACGGCCCGCACGCCGTCATCTCACGCAGCGTCGGCGCCTTGTGGATACGGCGCTTACGGGGCTCGGCCTGCGTGAACTTGAAGTGCTTGACGGCATTGGTGACATAGGCGTCCGCCGGGTCTATTCCGGCTTCCTCCAGCGCACGGTCCAGGAGGTGCCCGGCGGGTCCGACGAAGGGTTTGCCCTGCCGGTCCTCCTGATCGCCGGGCTGCTCGCCGACGAGCATGACGCGGGCGTCCGAGTTCCCGGCGCCGAAGACGGTCTGGGTGGCGTCCCGGTGGAGCGGGCAGCCGCGGCAGTCGGCGGCTGCGCGGCGCAGGGCGGGGAGACCGCCGCGGTCGGGGAGAAAGGGTTCAGCGGCATAGGCGTCCTCAGGAGCCTTGGTGCTGGGCATGCCGCCCGAGTACCCGTAAGGCACGGAAATCCCATCGATGTGTCACTGAGATACAAGAGCCCCCCACACCGACCAAAAGAAAATGACAGGCCTCTGCTACACGAGAGGCGACGAGGTCCCACTTCCATGACCGAAACCACCACGCCACACGCAACGGACAAGGCAGCCGGCGACCCCGCGGCGGATGTCGCGAACCTGATGCAGATGATCGCCGGCGGGGCGATCCTCCAGACGCTGCACGCGGTTGCCGAACTCAACATCGCCGACCACCTTGCCGACGGAGCACGTACGGCAAAGGAGGTGGCCGCGCGCGAAGGCAGCCATGAACGGGCCACCTTCCGTCTGATGCGTGCGGCCGCTTCGCTGGGAGTGCTCAGCTACGAAGGGTCGGGGCGCTTCGGCCTGACCGGGCGGGGGCAGCTGCTGCGTACGGGCGTGCCGGGCTCCCTGCGTTCCTTGGTGCTGATCCAGGCCGGGGAGTCGCACTGGCAGCCCTGGAGTCTGTTCCCCGAGGCAGTGCGGCAGGGCACGAGCCAGGCGAAGAAGGCACTGGGCGCGGACGTCTTCGACTACTACGCGCGGCCGGAGAAAGCCGACAAGGCCAAGCTGTTCGCCGAGTCCATGCGCGACCTGGCCGGCATGGTGACCCAGGGCATCCTGGCCGAGGCCGACACCGAGGGCCTGTCCACCGCGATCGACGTCGGTGGCGGGGACGGACACCTCGTACTGGGACTCATGGAGGCCAATCCCGCTCTGCACGGGAAGGTACTCGACCTGCCGCACGCCCTCGATGACGCGATCCGGCAGGCCGGACAGCGGGGTCTGTCCGACCGTTTCTCCGGTGTGCCGGGCGACTTCTTCCTTGAGATACCCAGCGCGGACCTCTACCTCCTCAAGACCGTGCTCCACGACTGGGACGACGAGCGCTGTACGACGATCCTGCGCAACTGCCGCTCCGCGGCGCGCGACGGTGCCCGCGCCCTGGTCGTGGAAATGCTCGTCGACCACGAGATCGGCAAGCCCGACTTCGCCACCATCGCGGACGTGACCATGCTCTGCGTCACGGGCGGCATCGAACGAGACCTGGACGAGTTCGACGCGCTCTTCGCCACCACCTGCTGGCGCCGCGGCAGGACTTACCCCGTCGGCGGCGGCTATCACGCAATGGAACTCGAAGCCATCTGACCTACGGGTTCAGGGGTTCACGGGTTCACGGGTTCACGGGTTCAGGAGAATGCCATGTCAACAATTCTCATTACCGGTGCCAATCGGGGAATTGGCTACGAGACGGCCCGAGCCCTCATTGCCGAGGGCCACACCGTATGGCTGGGCTGTCGGGACAAGGCCCGAGGGGAGCGCGCCGCCGACGAGTTGGGCGGACAATTCGTACGGCTCGACGTCACCGACGACGCCTCCGCCCGAGCCGCCGCCGCGACCATCGGCCAACTCGACGTACTGGTCAACAACGCGGGTCTGCTGGAGCCGCCGACGCACATCGGAGACCTCACGTCCGACCTCGTGCACCAGGTCTTCGACACCAATGTCTTCGGTGCCGTCCGCGTCACGACAGCCTTTCTGCCTCTCCTGGCGGAGTCGGCGCGGCCGGCGGTGGTCAACGTGACCAGCAGCATTGGCTCGTTGGCCAAATCGGCCGATCCGAACGACGAGTTCACCGCCTACCCGCAGGACGTGTACCGCGCTTCCAAGGCGGCCCTCAACATGTTCACCGTCCAGTACGCCAAGGCATACCCGGCTATGCGCATCAATTGCGTCGACCCTGGTCTGACCGCGACCGACATGATGGGCGGTCAAGTGGGCCAGCCGCCGACCCAGGCAGCCGCGATCGTCGCCAGGGTCGCTCTCCTCGGGCCCGACGGCCCGACCGGACAGTTCCTCGGCGCCGACGGAGTCGTACCGTGGTGACCTGGAACGTGCTCAAGGGCTGACCACTGACCGCCTGGCGCTACGTCAGCCAGGGCGCCGCCGCACCCTGGCTGCGCTCGCTCTGCCTCAGCCTCAGCCTCAGCCTCAGCCGATCGTCGCCTCGATGATCGAGTAGGGAGTCGACGTCGGCACGACCCTGTCGATGGTGATACCGGCGGCGTTCAGCAGCGACTCGTACTCCGCCCGGGTGCGTTCCTTCCCGGAGCCCATGGCGAGCATGGTGAGGTCGATCGTCTTGGCCACGTGCGGCTCGGCGCCGTCCGGCACGATGGCCTCGAAGATCAGCACTCGGGCTCCCGGCCCACCTGCCTTGGCCGCTGACTGGAGCAGGCTGACGGAGGCGGCGTCGTCCCAGTCGTGGAGGATGTAACTGAGTACGTAGATGTCCGCGACGGGCACGCTGTCGAAGAAGTCACCGGCGACGACCTCGACCCGGTCGTCGAGTCCCCGGGCGGCGATGTTGGACCGCGCCGCCGGCGTCACCGCGGGGAGGTCGAAGACGATCCCCCGGCGGTCGGGCAGATCCTTGATGAGTTCGGCCAGGACGCTGCCGTCGGCTCCCCCGATGTCGGCGACGAGCTCACCGGCGGGCAGTTCGTAGTCGTCGAACATGCCGGTGCGGAAGCCGTTGGTGACCGCGGCCATCGCATCGCTGAACTGCCGCGTTCGGTCCGGTTCTTCGGTCACCCAGTCGAAGAAGGGCTTGCCGAGGTAGTGGTCCGCGGCGGGCTCACCCGTCCTGAGCGTGTGGAGCAGATCGCTGAACGGCGCGTAGTGGGTCTCCATCCACATGAGCGCCACCGCGCGCACCGAATCGGCGGCGTTCCGGGACAGCGTCGCGCCGATGGGTGTCAGGGACACTCGATCGCCGTCGAGGATGAACACCCCCATCGAGGCGAGCGTGCGCAACAGACGGCGCAGGGGCTCGGCCTTCGCGCCGGATTTCTCCGCCAGTTCGCTCACCGTCAGCGGGCCCCCGGCCTCGTCCAGCATCGTCGGCAGGTCCAGCTTGGCCACGACGTAGACGGCCTGGGAGACCTGAAAGCCTCCGGTCATCTGCAACATGATGTCCGTCGGCTTCGGCATCGGGGGGTTCATCAGCACTCTCCTCTTTGTCCTCATTCATGCGAAGCACCCGGAACCGCCCTGGGTTTGCTCCTCCCGCCGAAGCTTTAGGAAGGTCGGCGCGGCACGACCTTGAACCACAGCGGCATCAGGACGGAACATCCGCGCCACGAGACAACGTTGTCGGGGCGCATGGAGGTAGACGATGAACAACGCTGTACCGCAGGCCGAGGGTTCGCGCGGGGCGTTCTTACTGGACTCCACCAGCGTGGGCGCCGGGCCTCGCGGGTTCGACGCCTTACGGCACGCGTGGGAGACGCAGATCGGCGATGTCTTCCGGCTGCCGAGCTTCAGTCCGGCCACGATCAGTGACCTCCGGGTCAAGGGCCGCGCCGCCAAGGTGCGCGACGTGGCCATCTCCGATGTCCGCATCGCTTCGGCCCTCTCGGGCACTCCGGGTGACGATCACGATGCGGTGGTGATGCACGTGGTGCGGCGCGGCACATGGACGGTGGATGAGCCGCCCCATCGCGGCGAACACACGGTTTCGGCCGGGCAGTTCCGCCTCCGGCACTTCGGACGGCCCTATGCGTTCGAGACGGCGCCGCACACGACGACGAAGATCCTCGCTCTGCCCACCGCAAGCCTCGGCCCCGTGCTCGGGAACCGGGTCATCACCGGGCCGGCGGACTCGGCCGAGGTGCGCCTGCTGGTGGCCCACACGAACATGGTCCACGCCACCATCGCCGACCTCGGCCCGGCCGGTGTGCACGCTGCTCACAGCGCCCTGATCGAGCTGGCCAAGGCGGTGGTGCGGGGCCGGTTCGACGATGTGGAGCCCCGGTTGGCTCCGGCGCTCGCCCAGGCCGCGAAGGACCTCGCGGACCGCCATCTCACCGATCCCGAACTGTCTCCGGCGATGCTGGCGCGTCAACTCAACGTCTCCCTCCGTACGTTGCAGCGGGCGTTCGCCGCGTCGGGAGAGTCGGTGGCCGCCTACATCCGCGGGCGGCGGCTGGAAGAGGCCCGCCTCGCGCTCACCGCCTCGTCCGGCCGGTGGAGCGTCTCCGAACTCGCCGCCCACTGGCACTTCGCCGACAGCAGCCATTTCATCCGCGCCTTCAAGAAGCAGTACGGCCGAACACCCGCCGATTACGCGGACGTGACCAGGCCGGCCGACAGATGACCCAGCCTTGCGCCTCCGCCCCGCCGCGTGTTCAGTCGGTGCTCGACCGGCCGGCCTTCCACGCGCGGTAGTGCTGCTCGGGGTTGTCGGTGAACGAGGCGTGGCGGGGGCGCCAGCCGAGCAGCCGGTGGGCCTTGGCGCTCGTGACGAGTTCGTCCTGGTCGGCAGCCATCTGCATCATCCCGCCGGCCTCCGCGGTCTCCAGGACGATCTCGCCGGTGTGGCCGGCCGCGCGCACGGCGACGCGCTGCATGTCCAGGGCGGGCAGGCGCTGGTCGTCGGCGACGACGAACACCTCGCCGTCCACAGCGGTCGGGTTGTCGAGGATGCGGACGTAGGCGTCGGCGAGGTCATCGACGTGCACCCAGCTCCAGCGCTTGGCGGTGTCGCCGTAGAAGACGGGTTTGCCTGCCTCGGCCGCGGCGAACCACTCGCCGGTCATGGAGGTGGTGGCGGGCCCTCCGTACATGAACCCGGGGCGGACCACAGTGTGCGCAAGGCCGCCGGCGGCCAGCTCCTTCTCCAGGACGAAGCGGAAGCCGAGGGGGCTTTCGGGGTTGCCGGGCGTGTTCTCGTCCATCAGCGGCAGGCCGGTGCGGCCGTACGAGGAGATGCCGGTGGTGAACACGAGGTGCCGACGGCGCCCGTCACGCTCCTGAGCGGCGACGAGTTCGGCGAACAGGCGCTGGTCGCCGCCGAAGGGGTCGCTCATCTCCATGAGCAGGTGAACGACCGCGTCCGTGCCGTCCAGGTGACCGCGCCAGGTCTCGGGCTTGGTGAAGTCGCCCTCGACGGGGGTGACTTCGCTGATGGTGAGGTCCCGGGCACCCTGACCGGTGGTGTCGCGGGTCAGGCCGAGGACGCGGTGGCCGGCACGGGCCAGGGCGGCGCAGACGCGCCGGCCGGCATAGCCGGTGGCGCCGATGACGAGGATCTGCATGTTCGTTACTCCGTGTGGTGTGCGTGGTGTGGTGTGCCGGTGCGGTATCGCGGTCAGGCAGCAGGAGTGGTGGTGAAGAAGCGGGCGAGCCGGTCGGCAGTCCATGCCGGGTTGTCGGCGGCGAAGGTGTGTGCGGCGGCGGGAACGATGTCCGCGCGGACATCCATGGCCGCCTGGCGGGCGCCGTCCAGCAGGACGCCCTGGGGCAGTCCGTGTTCGCCGTTGAGGATCAGCACCGGCATCCCGACCGGGCCCCCGACACCGGACCCGCAGCACTGACCCCCGACGAACTCCTTCTGTGGCGGAGCCTGGGGCGACTGGTTCACGCCCTGCCGCGCGCGCTGGAGGAGGACATGGCCCGAACCGGCGTGACCATGACCGAGTTCGCGGTCCTGCTGCTCTTGAGCGAGGCACCCGACCGGCGCATGCGTATGTCCGCACTCGCTGCCGCGGCCGGTCTCACACCCTCCCGGATCACCCGCGTGGTCGAAGGGCTGGCCCACCACGACATGGTCCGCAAGGAACGTCACGACAACGACGGACGTGGCAACGACGCCATCCTCACGGACACCGGTCTGCAGGCCATGCGCTCGGCCCAGGCCACCCACCTCGCCAGCGCACGGCGGCGCGTCCTCGACCACATCCCTGAGCGCCTGGTGCCGGATCTCGCCCGGGCCCTTGCCGGGACCACCCAAGCGCTGTACCAGCCCTGAACTGCGGTGACGCGGTTCAGGGCTGGAACGTGACTGCCTCCGAAATCACACCCGCATCGGCTGCGGCGACTCCCGGCGCTCCGGGTCCGGACCCTCGTACTCCCGAATGATCTCGTACCGCGTGTTCCGCTCCACCGGCCGGAACCCCGCATCCCGGATCAGGTCCAGCAGATCCTCACGGGTGAGCTTGTTCGGCGTGCCGAAGTCGTCCGCGTCGTGCGTGATCTTGTACTCGACCACCGACCCGTCCATGTCGTCGGCGCCGTGCTGGAGGGCCAGCTGCGCGGTCTGGACGCCGTGCATGACCCAGAAGACCTTGACGTGCGGGACGTTGTCGAAGAGGAGACGGGAGACGGCGAAGGTCTTCAGGGCCTCCGCACCCGTCGCCATCTGCGTGCGCGCCTGGAGCCGGTTGCGTACCTTGCCGTCCTTCATGTCGACGAAGTCGTGCTGGTAGCGCAGCGGGATGAAGACCTGGAAGCCGTTCGTCTCGTCCTGGAGCTCACGGAGCCGGAGAACGTGGTCGACGCGGTGCCGCGGCTCCTCGATGTGGCCGTACAGCATGGTGCACGGGGTCTTCAGACCCTTCTCGTGCGCCAGCCGGTGGATGCGGGACCAGTCCTCCCAGTGGGTGCGGTGGTCCACGATGTGCTGCCGCACCTCCCAGTCGAAGATCTCCGCGCCGCCGCCGGTGAGGGACTCCAGCCCGGCGTCGATCAGCTCGTCGAGGATCTCGGACGCGCTCAGCCCGGAGATCGTCTCGAAGTGGTGGATCTCCGTCGCCGTGAACGCCTTGAGCGACACGTCCGGGAGGGCCGCCTTCAGCTCGCGCAGGGAGCGGGGGTAGTACCGCCACGGAAGATTGGGGTGCAGCCCGTTGACGATGTGCAGCTCGGTGAGGTTCTCGCCCTCCATCGCCTTGGCGAGCTTCACGGCCTCCTCGATGCGCATCGTGTACGCGTCCTTCTCGCCCGGCTTGCGCTGGAACGAGCAGTAGGCGCAGGAGGCCGTACAGACGTTGGTCATGTTGAGGTGCCGGTTGACGTTGAAGTGCACGACGTCGCCGTTCTTGCGCGTCCGCACCTCGTGCGCCAGCCCGCCCAGCCAGGCCAGGTCGTCCGACTCGTACAGCGCGATGCCGTCCTCACGGGTCAGCCGCTCACCGGCCCTGACCTTCTGCTCCAGCTCGCGCTTGAGCCCGACGTCCATGCCTTTGCCTCTCCTCGTGACGAACCCCGACAACCGTACGCCTATGCCTCTTCCGGCAGCTCACCCACCCGGTTCTCCCACTTCGTGGAGAGCACGATCGTCGTACGGGTCCGGGAGACGCCCTTGGTGCCGCTGAGCCGGCGGATGATCTTCTCCAGGCCGTCCACGTCGGCGGCGCGCACCTTGAGCATGTAGGAGTCCTCGCCGGCGATGAACCAGCAGTCCTCGATCTCGGAGAGATCCCTCAGCCGCCGGGCCACGTCCTCGTGGTCGGTGGCGTCGGAGAGTGAGATGCCGATCAGGGCGGTGACGCCGAGGCCGAGCGAGGCGGCGTCGACGGTGGCGCGGTAGCCGGTGATGACGCCGGCCGCCTCCAGCCGGTTGATGCGGTCGGTGACGCTGGGTCCCGACAGGCCGACGAGGCGCCCCAGCTCCGCGTACGAGGCCCGGCCGTTCTCTCTCAGGGCCTGGATGAGCTGCCTGTCCACCGCGTCCATGCGATTCGAAGCCTTCCGCTGATTCCGACGATTGGAGATATGGAGATGACAAGTTTTCGGGTGTTGTGGCTCGGTGGTTCAGGTCGGGCCGGACCCGCCGCCGAGTTCGCCCTTCCAGCGGCGGTAGAGGTCGTGCTCGACACCGGCCGCGTCCATGACCCGGCCGGCCACGAAGTCCACCAGGTCCTGGATGTGCGTGGCCCCCTGGTAGAACGCCGGCGAGGTGGGTACGACGGTCGCGCCCGCGTCGTCCAGTGCCACCAGGTGGCGCAGGGTCTGCCCGTTGAGGGGTGCCTCGCGTACGGCGACGACGAGCTTGCGGCGCTCCTTGAGGGACACGCTCGCGGCACGCTGGAGCAGGTCCTTCGACAGCCCGAGCGCGACGCCCGCGACGCAGGCGGTGGAGGCGGGCACGATCAGCATCCCCTTGGCGGGGTACGACCCCGAGGACGGGCCCGCGGCCAGGTCCCCGGCGCTCCAGTACCGTACGTCGGCGAGGTCCGCGGCGAAGGCGTCCGGCTTGCCGTCGGCCCCTCGCGCCAGCCATTCCCGCAGGTCGTCCTGCCAGTGGGCGTCCCGGAAGGCGATCCCGGTCTCATCGAGCAGGGTGAGCCGGGAGGCGCGGCTGACGACCAGGTCGACACTCTCGCCCGCGGCCAGCAGCGCGCGCAGCACAGCGGCGGCATACGGGGTGCCGGAGGCGCCGGACACCCCTACGATCCAAGGCGTTCGCCCCGTCTCTCCTGGCTTGACTCGGTTCACGACACCGAGCCTATCCGGCTCCGCGAGCCGGGAACCGGCCGAGGGGTGCGGACCGTTGCTATGAGTGACGGGCTAGGGCCTGTCTTTCGGATCAGCCCGACTCCGAAAGACGGCGCTGTGCAACTCCGGTGAGCGGGGCCTGGTGCGTGCAACTGTGCGTGCCGGGCCCCGCGACCCCGGGATGATCCGAAAGACAGGCCCTAGGGGCTGGGGGATGCCATGGCGGGTATGGGCGCGGGCGCGAGTGGGCGGCCGGACGGGGGCTTGGGTTGGCGGCCCGGCAAAGGCCGGCGTTGGGGTCCAGGTGCCGGAGCCGGTGCGGGCCTCGCGTTGACGCGTGGTGACCGGGCGAAGACCGCGGCCAAGCTGATGGTGGGCTGGGTGGCCCTGTTGTGGCTGCTGGAAGTGGTGGACGTGATCAGCGGCCATGCGCTGGACGGCCTCGGCATCACCCCGCGCAAACCGTCCGAGCTGATCGACATCGTGCCCGCCGCCTTCCTCCACTTCGGCTTCGCCCATGTCGCCGCCAACAGCGTGCCGCTGCTGGTCCTCGGCTTCCTCGCGGCCCTCGGCGGCCTGCGCCGGTTCGCCCTCGTCTGCGCACTGATCATCGTCGCGGACGGACTGGGCGTATGGCTCATATCCCCGGCGCACAGCAACACCGCGGGCGCCTCCGGCCTGATCTTCGGCCTCTTCGGCTTCCTCCTGGTGACCGGCTTCGTGGAACGCCGCCCACTCGGCATCCTCGTCGGCCTCCTGATAGCCGCGGTCTGGGGCGGCTCCATCCTGGCCGGCCTCGCACCCACCCAGACGAGCGTCAGCTGGCAGGGCCACTTGATCGGCCTGGTGTCGGGGGTCGTGGCGGCGTTCATGTTCCGCCGCCACAGCAACGCCCCGTAAGGGGCGCGGGGCTGTGTCGATTTGCGGCTCCGCCGCGTGGGCGCGACAAGCCCCCACCGGCCCGCAGACAACCAACGACAGACCACCCCTAGACGCTCAGCCCCCGCACCATCAGATCCAGCAGCGCACACACGAACAACGCAATCCCAATAAACCCGTTGACGCTGAAGAACGCCCTGTTCAGCCGAGACAGATCATGCGGCCGCACAATCGAGTGCTCGTAAATGAACGCACTCGCGACGATCAGCAGACCGAACCAGAAGAAGAAGCCCGCGTCAGTGGCCAGGGCGTACCAGACGAACAGCGCCGTCGTCACGGCATGGCACACCCGCGCGCCCTGCACCGCCGCCGGAATCCCGAAGCGAGCCGGAACCGACATCACCCCGATCTCACGATCGGTCTCGACGTCCTGGCAGGCGTAGATCAGATCGAACCCACCGATCCAGATACCGACGGCGAGCCCCAGGATCACCGCGTCCCAGGACCACTCACCGGTGATCGCCAGCCACCCGCCGACCGGCCCCATCGCCTGGGCGAGACCAAGGATGGCCTGCGGAAAGTTCGTGAACCGCTTGCCGTAGGGATAGACCACCATCGGAATCACCGCGACGGGCGCGAGGGCCAGACACAGCGGATTGAGCAGCGCCGCCGAGCCCAGAAAAACCACCACGGCGATCAACGCACCGGTCCAGGCATGCTTCACCGACATCGCCCCGGTGACCAGCTCACGGTGCGCCGTCCGGGGATTGCGCGCGTCGATCTCACGGTCGATGATCCGGTTCACGGCCATCGCGAAGGTGCGCAGCCCGACCATGCAGATCGTCACCAGGAGCAGCCGGCCCCAGTGGATGTTCTTGTCCCACTGGAACATCGCGGTGAGCGCGGCGATGTACGCGAAGGGAAGCGCGAAGACCGAGTGCTCGATCATCACCAGACGCAGGAACGCCTTGGTGCGTCCCGGCTGCGGGATCGCGGCGGAAGCCGAACTCACAGGCCGTACTCCTTCCACCGGCGGTCGACCTTCGCCGCCGTCTCCGGGTCGGACAGCACCATCTCGGGCCACCCGCCGTCCCGCGTATAGCCCTCCTCGGGCCACTTCTTCGTCGCGTCGATGCCCGCCTTGCCGCCCCAGAACTGCTGATAGGAGGCGTGGTCGAGATGGTCGACCGGACCCTCCACGACCGAGAGGTCGCGGGCGTAGTCCGTGTTGCCGAGGGCCCGCCAGGCGACCTCGTGCAGATCGTGGACGTCACAGTCGGCGTCGACGACGACGATCAGCTTGGTGAGGGACATCATGTGCGCACCCCATACAGCGTGCATCACCTTTTGGGCGTGCTTGGGGTACTTCTTGTCGATCGAGACGATCGCACAGTTGTGGAAACCCCCGGCTTCCGGCAGGTGGTAGTCCACGATGTCCGGGACGATGACCTTCAGCAGCGGGAGGAAGAAGCGTTCCGTTGCACGGCCCAGCGGTCCGTCCTCCGTCGGGGGGCGGCCTACGACGATCGACTGCAGGAGCGGCCGCTTCCGCATCGTCACGCAGTCGATGGTCAGGGCGGGGAAGGGCTCCTGCGGCGTGTAGAAGCCGGTGTGGTCGCCGAAGGGCCCCTCGGGCAGCATCTCGCCCGGCTCCAGCCAGCCCTCCAGAACGACCTCCGCCTGCGCCGGAACTTGCAGCGGCACGGTCTTGCAGTCGACCATCTCGATCCGCTTGCCCGCGATGAACCCGGCGAACAGGTACTCGTCGATGTCGCCGGGGAGCGGCGCGGTCGAGGCGTAGGTCACGGCAGGCGGACACCCGAAGGCGATGGCGACCGGCAGCCGCTCACCGCGCCGGGCGGCGACCTGGTAGTGGTTCCGGCTGTCCTTGTGGATCTGCCAGTGCATGCCGATGGTGCGCTTGTCGTGGCGCTGGAGGCGGTACAGGCCGAGGTTGCGGATACCGGACTCGGGGTCCTTGGTGTGGGTGAGGCCCAGGTTGAAGAAGGAGCCGCCGTCCTGGGGCCAGGTGAACAGCGCGGGCAGGTCGTCGAGGTCGACCTCGTCGCCGTACAGCGTGACTTCCTGGACGGGTGCGTCCTTCACCTTCTTCGGCGGTACGTGCGTCATCGCGCCGAGTTTCCCGAAGGCCTCGCGTACGCCGACGAAGCCGTGCGGCAGCTCGGGGCGGAGCAGGCCGCCGATCTTCTCGGAGATCTCGGCGTACGACTTCAGGCCCAGCGCCTTCAGCAGGCGCCGGTCGGTCCCGAAGACGTTCATGGCGAGCGGCATGCTGGAGCCGCGCACACTCTCGAAGAGCAGCGCCGGGCCGCCCGCCTTCTGGACCCGGTCGACGACCTCCCCGACCTCCAGATACGGGTCTACCTCGGCCTTGATGCGCTTGAGGTCACCCTCGCGCTCCAGCGCCCTGAGCAGGGAGCGAAGATCGTCGTAAGCCATGTGTCCAGTATCGGCCAAGGGCTACCCTGGCCCCGTCACCGGGGCCGTCCCAAGCCCCTCGTCGTCTTCTGGGGGTTCACCGCCTTCATGCTCAGGTATCTGCCCCTCCTGCTGGTCCTCGCGCTGTGGATCTACGCCTTCATCGACTGCCTGAACACCCCGGAGGACGAGGTGAAGGGGCTGCCGAAGGTGGCGTGGGTGTTCATCATCCTGCTCTTCGGCGAGGTGCTGGTCGGCCCGGTCGCCTGGTTCGTGGCGGGCAAGGTCCGCAAGACCCCGGCGAGCGGCATCACTCCCTTCTCCCCGGGCGGCCGTACGAAATTCGTCGCTCCCGACGACAACCCCGACTTCCTCAAGTCCCTCAAGGACGAGGAGGAGGACAAGAAGCGCGGCGACGACCCGAAGGACGACTGACAAGCTGTACGCTGCGGAGCCCTCCGAAGCGGGCAATGCGCCCCTGGGCCGTAGCGCATGCGGGCCGGACACTTGTCTCGCATGACGACAGCTCCCGCCGACTCTTCCGGCACGATCGCCCCCGAGTACGGCGACAAGGTCATCGCCGTCGAGACGGCGGGCTCGGAACCCATCCCCGACGCCGAACGGCACGGCGGTCCACTGCAGTTGCTGTGGACGTGGGCGTCTCCGAACATCGAGTTCGCGACCGTCTACATCGGCGTGATCTCGGTCCTCTTCTTCGGGCTGACCTTCTGGCAGGCGACCGCGGCGCTGCTGCTGGGCACGGCGCTCGGGGCGCTGACGCACGGGATCCTGTCCCTGGACGGCCCGCGGTTCGGGGTCCCGCAGATGGCGATCGGGCGCTTCTCCTTCGGGTACAAGGGGAATCTGCTGCCCTCCGGGGTGAACGCGCTGGTCGCCGGTGTCGGCTGGTTCGCCGTGAACAGTGTGAGCGCCGCCTTCGCGCTCAACACCCTGACCGGTCTACGTCCGCTCCCCTCCCTCCTGCTGGTGGTGGCCGCCGAGATCGTGATCGGCTTCATCGGCCACAACTTCGTCCACGCCTTCGAGAAGTACGCGTTCCCGGCCCTCGCGGTGATCTTCCTGCTGGCCGGGGTGTGGACGTTCAAGGAGGCGAACCTCGCCGCCCCCGGCGCGGGCGGCGGCATCGGCGGCTTCCTGCTCGCCTTCAGCGCGGCCTGGGGCTACACGGCGGGCTGGAACCCGGGCGCCTCCGACTACTCCCGCTATCTCCCGCGCACGGCGAACCGCTTCCGGACGGCCCTGTACCCGGCCGTCGGCCTCTTCGTCTCCGTCGCGGTGGTGTCGGTGATCGGCGCGGCATCGGCGACGATCGTGGCCCCCGAGGGCGCCAGCCCCACGGCCGCCTTCACGGGCCATCTCCCCGGCTGGCTCAGCAACTTGGTGCTGCTGGCCATCATCCTCGGCGCGGTCTCCGCGAACGCCCTGAACGTCTACTCCTCCGCCATGTCGATCACCTCGCTCGGCCTGAAGCTGCCCGTGTGGCTCGGGCGCAGCGCGATCGTCGTGCTGTGCGGTCTCGCGGGTACGGCGGCGGCGTGGGCGTCGCTGGCGGACGCGGGGCACGCGTACGAGGCGTTCCTGCTGGTGATCGCGTACTGGGTGGGCCCGTGGCTCGGGGTGGTCCTGGTGGAGCGGTGGCTCCGGGCGCGGAGGCCGGTCGAGGAACTGGCGACACGGCTCGGCGACCGGACCTTCGCCAACTGGCCGGGGATCGCCGCCCTGTTGACCGGCATCGTGGTGTCCGTGCCGTTCTTCTCCAACCAGGAGAAGTACGTCGGCTGGGTGCCTGAGCAGTGGCCGTCCTTCGGCGACATCACGTGTCTGGTCGGGTTCGTGGTGAGCGCGGGGCTGTACTGGGCACTGCATCGGAAGGATCAGCCGACGTCCGCTTCGATCTGACCCACGTGCTCCACCTCGATGTACTTCTCCCCGAAGGTCTCCTTCAGGATCGGCTCGGCCTTCGCCGGATCGTCGACGCCGACGTGCACGAACCCCTCCGACTCCACCCCGACTTCACGCAACTGAAAAGTGCCGTCCCAACGGTGCATGTCCTCACTGATCCGCCCGGCGAGAGCGTCGAGCGTCTTGCGGTTGACGTCGGTCTCGTGCAGCCGGATCGTCACGCCCTTCTCGGCGGCCCCGCAGAGGTCGGCGTCGAGCGCGGCGGAAGGGATGCGCCAGACGTTGGCCGTCTGGTGGCGCTGGTCGACGGACAGCCCGGTGAAGACGGCGGCGTGACGACGCTGGGCGAGGTCGATGTAGGCAAGCGTCCGGTACAGCGGGGTGTCGTCGGAGCTGCCCTTGGGTGCACCGGGCAAGCCAGGCAGACTGCCGGCGGGTTGAGCCCCGACACACTCGGTCACCCCACCGGACGGCGACGCGCCCTTGGCCCCGGCGGGATCAGCCTTGAGCCCCCCGTCGGTGTGCCCGGTCTCCAGCGCGTCGATCCACAGACCGGCGGCCAGCGTCACGGCGGCGGTACCGATGGCGGCCGCAATCCACGTGCGGTGTTTCATGTCCCCCTCCGTCCCTCTCAGTTGGTACTGAGACGGACGAACGGGCGGAAGCGTTCGGGCCGATCCGAACGGCTACGGCCAGGACTCTGACCCGCTGCTTCCCGGTCTCAGGCCACCGTCCGCAGCCCACCCCCCACAGCCGCCCCCATCCCCCGCACCACCCGGTGCGCACAGGCCGCCGCGAGCAACTCCCCCAGCAGATCCGGGTCGTCGATCTCCAGGCCCAGCAGGGACTCGATCCGCTCCAGCCGCTGGTACAGCGACTGTCGGCCGATGTGCAGCAACGCCGCCGTCCGGGTCGGTGAGCAGCCGTGCCGCAGATGTACCTCCAGCGTCCGCACCAGGTCGCTCGGGTGGGCCGCCTCCCAGGCGAGCAGGGGGCCGAGTGCGTGCTGGACCATGGCTGCGAGCCGTTCCCGGTTGTCGTCCACGCCTCCCCTCGTCAACTCCCGTTCCAGGGCGAGGGCGCGGGAGGAGGTGACGAGGGGGCCGTCCGGTGCCCCGGGTTCCGGGGGCGGCACCGTCAGCGCGAGTTCCAGTGTCGTACGGGCCGCCCGCAGCGTGTCGCTCCAGCGCAGCCAGCCGCTCCCGGCGGCGACGGAATGGCCGACCGCGTGGCCGACCGCCACCGTCAGGCCGAGGTCGGCCGCGGTACGGAAGGCTTCCTGGACCGCCCGCACCGGGTCCCGCGCGCTGCCCTGGCGGGACTGTGCGGGCAGCGCCAGGAGAGCCAGCACGTCCCCGGGGAAGGCGGCCCGCAGCCCCGCCCCGCCCAGCAGCCGTGCCGCCCGGTCCACCACACCCACCTCGCGCGTGCCGTGCACGGAGACACCGATCAGGCGTGATCCCGGGCCCGGGTGGAATCCCGCCAGGGCGGCTCTCGCCTCCACCTCCGGCTGGTTCAGCGCCGCCCGGTCGGCCAGGTCGGCCAGCAGCGCGGCCGTGTGGTCGTCACCCCACGGTCGTACGAGCGCATGCCGGTCGGACAGACCCCGCGCGACGATCGCCCGGTTCGCGGCCTCCGTGATCCGTACGAAGGGCACGACCCGGTGCAGTGCCAGCAAGGGCAGGCCCACCCGGCCCGCCTCGTCGATCACCTCGGCGGGCATGCTCGGCAGCGAGCGGCCCACCTCCACCGCAAGACCGGTCGCGTCCCGGGCCGCCAGTTCGCGCACATACCGCCGGCGGACCTCCTCGTCCGCGTCCGTGAGTCCGAAGCCGTTGGTCAGCAGCAGCTCGCCGCCGTCGAGGAAGTTGGCGCCCTCGTAGACCTCGCTGGAATGCACCCAGCGCACCGGGCGGTCCAGCGCGCCCGCCCCGGCCAGCAGCTCGGGCTCGGCCGCGCGCACCGGGTCGAGGGCCAGGACTTCACGGAGGGTGAGTGCGGGCACAGGAACCTCCAGGGCGCTGACATTCCGTCCGGCAACGGGCTGCCCGGAGAGTACTTTCCGCACGTTGCCCCGGTGTTTCCGCGCCAGCAGAGTGGACCCATGGATCAGGCACAGGCACGCACCTGGCTCACCACCGCGATCGACGAGGCCCGCACCGGGCTCGCCGAGGGCGGCATCCCGATCGGCGCCGCGCTCTATGGCGCCGACGGCACGCTCCTCGGCCGCGGCCACAACCGGCGGGTCCAGGACGGCGACCCGTCCATGCACGCGGAGACGGCGGCGTTCCGTGCTGCGGGACGGCAGCGGTCGTATCGCGGGACGACGATGGTGACGACGCTCTCGCCGTGCTGGTACTGCTCGGGACTGGTCCGGCAGTTCGGCATCTCGCGGGTGCTGATCGGCGAGGCGGCCACCTTCCACGGCGGCCACGACTGGCTCGCCGAGCACGGTGTCGAGATCGTGCTCCTGGACGACCCCGAGTGCGTCGGAATGATGCGCGACTTCATCAAGAACAATCCGGCCCTGTGGAATGAGGACATCGGTGACTGAGCCCCGCATCCCCACGATCGACCTGAAGCCCTGGTTCGACGGCGACCCGGAGGTCCGGGCGCGGATCGCCCGTACCGTCGACGAGGCGCTGCAGACCGCCGGGTTCCTGCTCGTCACCGGGCACGGCGTGGACCCTTCGCTGCGCTCCCGGATCCGCGAGGCCGCGAAGGCGTTCTTCGCGCTGCCCGTCGAGGTCAAGCAGGCGTACGCCGTGAAGGTCGGCGGGCGTGGCTGGCTCGGGCCGGGGGCGGAGGCCAACGGGTACGCGGAGGGGACCGAGACCCCGCCGGACCTGAAGGAGTCGCTGACCTTCGCGACGCACGAGCCGTTCGAGGACCCGGAGATCAACGCGGAGTGGTACGCGCCGAATGTCTGGCCCGCTCAGGTGCCGGAGCTTCAGCGGCTCTGCGAGGAGTATCTGGCGCGGATGGCCGACCTGGAGAAGACACTCCTCTCCCTCCTCGGTGAGGCCCTCGGGCTCGAACCCGACTTCTTCTCCCGGCACATGGACCATCCGACATACGGCTTCAACATCAACTGGTACCCGGGCACCGAGGTGATCGGCGAGCCCGAGCCGGGCCAGTTCCGCATCGGCCCGCACACCGACTTCGGCACGGTGACGGTCCTCGACCGGCAGGCCGGCAAGGGCGGGCTGCAGGTCTACACGGACGAGGGCGGCTGGGAGGACGCGCCGTACGACCCGGAGGCCTTCACCATCAACATCGGTGATCTGATGGCCCGTTGGACCGGCGACCGCTGGCGCTCCGGCCGCCACCGGGTCCTCCCACCGCCCGCCGACGCACCCAGCGAGGAGCTGATGTCCCTCGTCTACTTCGGCGAGTGCACCCCGGGCACCCTCGTGGAGTCCGTGCCGGCACCGGTGGGGCGGGTGGCGTACGAGCCGGTCGACTCGCATGTGTATCTGCGGGAGAAGCTGGACTCGATCACCGTCGGCTGAGGTTCTCGATCAGCCGCTCGAACCGCGCCCGCCACCGTTCCTCCGACTCCCGCTCGCCCCGGAACTCATGGGTGAAGCGGAGCGCGCTGCCCTCGTCACCGGCGCGCTCGAGATGGAACCTGAGCCGGCCGCCGCCCTCCACCGTGTACTCGGCGATCCGCTCCACGTCCCAGGCGGTGACTCTCCCGGAGCCGACGTCACGCAGGGTGACCGCGCCGCCGAGGCGGGGTTCGAGGACATCGGCCGGGGTGAACCAGGCGGCCAGGCCGTCCGCGGTGGCCAGGGCGGGCCAGACCGTCTCCATGGGCCTCGGGAGCCGCACCAGGAAGTGGAGTATGTGCGTGCTCCCGTGGATCCGGCTGACGCCCTGCTCGATGGAACCGGTCATGACACCAGCGTGACTCCTGGCGAGGCGTTCCGCACGCCTTAAGGGCGCTGACCTGCCTTGTCCACGATGGCCCGGTCAAGGATCGCGCTGATGCCGCGGACCGTGCCGTCCTCGTCGAGTTCCCGCTCGCCGAGGAAGGCGGAGGTCTTCTCGTCGAAGATCATCTGCACCTGCACCCGGCCGCTCTGCCGGGTGATCGCGACCCCTTCACGGCCCATCGCGTCCTTGACGCCCCGGACCACCTCGACGCCCCGAATCCGGGCGGCGGCCCGGTAGAGCGCCGCGCTCACGTCCGGCGGCATCAGCGACTCCTGGACCAGGTCACCGAAGAGGACGAAGGCCTCCTCGTCCTGGTCCGGGTGCTCGTCGTCGACCTTCTTGGCGCTCGTCGCGCACAGCCAGTCGTACATCTCGTCCGGGTCGGTGGGCAGTTCGGCCAGGTCGCGGTAGGTGAAGTCCTGCCAGCCCTCCAGCACCACGTGCTGGTTGTTGTCGATGTCCTCCTCCAGGAGCCCGCTCGTGCTGCCGTTCACCGAGTTCCAGATCTCCCTGGTGTGGACGGGATCGAGCTTTTCGGGGCCGCCGTTCACCTGGTGCATACGGGCGACCCGGCTCTTGATGTAGACGAACTGGTCATCGCGGATCGTGCCGTACGGCACCCCGCTCTCGGCTCCTCGCGCCGCGCCCTCCAGCACGGCCACGGCCTCCTTGGACGCGGCCGGCGCCGACGACGATCCGAAGGGGACGGTGAAGGCGACGGCCGCGACGGCCGCCACGGCACCGGCCCCCAGCGCGGGCAGCAGCCACCTGGCCCGCGTACGGGCTGCCTGGTCCTCGCGCCGGATCTCGGTCATCAGATGCTCCTTGAGGAGTCGGTGACGGGCCGGCGGAAGATCCCTCTCCGGAAGTTCGGAAAGCTGGTTCATCGGTTTCCCTCCCTGATGGGCCCGACCGCGGTGGTGCGGTCACCTGTCATCTGTCCGCGCGAGTAAGGCGGTTCCATATGTTTCGCGAGTTTTGTCCGCGCCCGCGAAAGCCGCGATCGTACGGTCCCGACGGGCACCCCCAGCGCCTCGGCCGCCGCCTCGTAGCCCAGCCCCGACCACACGCACAGCGCCAGCACTTCACGCTCGGCCCGCCGCAGCTTCACCAACGCGGTCCGTACGACGGCCAGTTGTGCCGCGTCGTCCAGCCGGCCCGCGACGTCGTCGGCGAAGTCCCGTACGTCCTCGCCGGGTGGCAGACGGGCGACGGCCGCCGCGTGTCGTCGGGCGGTGCGGCGGGTGTTGCGGGTGACGTTGGTGGCGATGCCGAGCAGCCACGGCCGCAGCGAGCCGCCCTCCTCGTCGAGCCGCTCACGCAGCCGCCAGGCGTCCAGGAAGGTCAGCGAGACGACGTCCTCGGCCGTGCTCCACTCCCCCGTGAGCCGGAAGGCATGGTTGTAGACGGAGCGTGCGTACGCGTCGAAGAGGTCGCCGAAGGCGTGGTGGTCCCCCGCGCGGATGCGTTGGCGCAGATTCGTATCCACACCTCTTTACCTGTCCGCACGGCGAAGGCCGGTTCCGTGACTCACGTCACAGGAACCGGCCTTCGTTGCCAGGGACTTACCCATCGGCGGACTTACACACCGGCGTACGAGTGCTTGCCCGACACGAAGATGTTGACGCCGTAGTAGTTGAACAGCCAGCAGCCGAAGGCGAGCAGGGCCAGGTAGGCGGCCTTGCGGCCCTTCCAGCCGGCGGTGGCGCGGGCGTGCAGATAGCAGGCGTAGGCGACCCAGGTGATGAAGGACCACGTCTCCTTGGGGTCCCAGCCCCAGTAGCGGCCCCACGCGTCGCCCGCCCAGATGGCGCCCGCGATGATCGTGAACGTCCAGAGCGGGAAGACGGCCGCGTTGACGCGGTACGAGAACTTGTCGAGGGAGGCCGAGGCGGGCAGCCGCTCCAGGACGGAGGTCGCGAAGCGGCCGGGCGTGCCGCCGGTGGCGAGCTTGTTCTCGTACGAGTCCTTGAAGAGGTACAGGATCGTGGAGACCGCGCCGACGTAGAAGACCGCGCCGCAGAAGATCGCCGTCGAGACGTGGATGTACAGCCAGTACGAGTGAAGGGCGGGAACCAACTGGTCGCTGGCGGTGTACAAGACAGTGACGGCGAGGCCGAGATCGAGGAGGACCGTGGTGATCAGGAAGAGTCCGAGCCAGCGGATGTTCTTCTTCAGCGCGAGCAGTGCGAGGTACACACCGACGGCGACCGTCGAGAAGGTGATGTTGAACTCGTACATGTTGCCCCACGGCGCCCGCTGCACCGACAGGGCCCGGGCGAGCACACCACCGAACTCGATGAGGAAGGCGAGGACGGTGAGGGAGACGGCGATACGCCCGTAGAGGTCGCCCTTCTCGTCCCCGCCGTGCGCCCCCGGCCCGTCGGGCACATCCCGCGCACCCGCCGCGGCCCGCACGACGACCTTCGGCCGCTCCATTACGGCGGTTCCGCCCGCCGTCTTCACCGTGACGGCCGGCGCTTTCGCCGCGGACTTCTGCGCGGTCAGCGCGGCAGCGGTCCGGCCGACCTTGCTGCGGCTGCCGAGCAGCCATTCGGCGATGTAGGCGAAGAAGGCCAGCGTGTAGACGGCCATCGCCGAGTAGATCAGCGTGTTGCTGAGGCTCGCGAGGTTTTCGTTGGTCGCGGCGGCGAGATCGGTTGCGGCGGCGAGAGTCACTTCTCTGGCCTTTCGGCAGGTACGGCTTGGGTGTCGGGGTTGATGTGCTCGGTGCTCGGCTCCGCAGCGGGGTCGGGGACCGGTGACTTGGCGGCGCGCTGCGCGGTGGCGGAGTCCGGCTTGCCGGGGGCAGGCTCGTCGGTCGTGGGCGGCACGGCGGGGGCGGATACGCCGTCCTGCGCCGTGTCCGTGCCGGTATCCCGGTCGGGCGCCCCGGGTGTCCGGTCGTAAAGAATCCCGGCGAGTTCACCGAGTTCCTCGGGCACCTTCGCGGACTCGCTGCGGCCCAGGCCCGCCATTTCAATGACCGTCACCCCATCGGCGCTGGGCGTAGCCCGTACCCACACCCGGCGGCGCTGGATGAACAGGGAGGCGGCGAGGCCGAAGATCGCGGCGACGGCGCCGCCGAGTGCCCAGCCGCTGGCGGGCTGCTGGGTGACCTGGAAGTTCGCCCACTCCTTGGTGCCCTCGTAGGTGACCGTGCCGGCGCCACCCGGGAGCTTCATGGTCTCACCGGGCTTGAGGTTCTCCCTCAGCTGCTGGCCCTTGGAGTCCTTGAAGTCCTTCATATGCGACTTGTCGAGCTGGTACACGCTCTGCGGGATGCCCGAGTCGACGCCGAGGTCGCCGTGGTAGGGCTCCAGGTTCAGGATCGGGTTCAGCAGCGCCGGGAAGGCGGAGGAGACCTCGTTGCCCTTCACATAGCTCGGCAGGAAGAAGGTCTTGAAGCCGAGCTGTTCGCTGACGCCCTTGGCGTTCTTGTAGCCGTCGTAGACCTTGATCACGCCGGAGGAGGTGGAGTTGGAGTCGAGCGGCAGCATGGGGACTGCGTCGCTGTAGACGACGTTGCCCTTGCTGTCCCGGACGGTGACGAGGGGGGCGTAGCCGTGGGCGGTGAGGTAGACCTTCGAGTCGCCGATCTCCAGGGGCTTGTTGACCTGGACGACGGTCTTCTTGTCCTTGCCGTAGGCGCCCTCGGCGTAGGTGATGTCGGCCTTGTAGGTGCGCGGAGTGCCCTTGTTGGGGCCGGAGGTCTCATACGTGCCGGTGAAGTTGTTCAGGGTGAAGCTGAACGGCGCCAGGTCGTCGGTGTCGAAGAGGGTGCCGGACTTGAAGTCGTCGTACTGGGTGAGGGTGTTGGAGAAGCCGTCACCTTCGACGATCAGCTTGTTGCCCTCCATCTTGAACAACTGGCCCCAGGCGAAGGCGACCAGCATCACGATCAGCGCGATATGGAAGGCGAGGTTGCCGACCTCACGCAGATAGCCCTTCTCGGCGGCGACGGCGTCACCGGAGAGATGGGCGCGGAAGCGCCGCTTCTTCAGCAGGGTGAGCGCGGCCTCGCGGACCTGCTCCGGCTCCGCCTCGGTGCGCCAGGTCGTGTACGCGGGCAGCCGGGTCAGCCGCTTGGGCGCGCCCGGCGGACGGCTGCGCAGCTGGCCGACGAACTGCCAGGTGCGGGGCACGATGCAGCCGATGAGGGAGACGAACAGCAGGATGTAGATCGCGGAGAACCACACCGAGCTGTAGACGTGGAAGAGGCCGAGCTTGTCGTAGATCGGCGCGAGGATGTCGTGCTTGTCGCGGAAGTCGGCGACCTTGGTGGCGTCGGTTCCGGACTGCGGGATCAGCGAGCCGGGGATCGCGCCGAGCGCCAGCAGCAGGAGCAGCAGCAGGGCGACCCGCATGGAGGTGAGCTGACGCCAGAACCAGCGGGCCCAGCCGACGACGCCCATGGAGGGCAGGCCCGGCAGCTCCTCCTTGGGGGCGGTGGAGAGCTGGGAGCCGGCGGCGCCCAGGTCCTTGTCCTCGGCGGTGGCCTCGGGCGCGTCGGAGGCGGTCGTCTTGCTCATCGATCAGATCCCCACAGTGAAGCCGTTGGACCAGTTCTGCATCTCCGACACGATGCTGTCCCAGGCGCCGGTCAGCAGCAGCAGACCGGTCGCGATCATCATGGTGCCGCCGATCCGCATCACCCAGACATAGTGGCGCTTGACCCAGCCGAAGGCACCGAGCGCCTTGCGGAAGGCGATCGCCGCGAGCACGAACGGCGCGCCGAGGCCCAGGCAGTACGCGACGGTCAGTATGGCCCCGCGGCCCGCGCTGCCCTGCTGGGAGGAGAGCGCGATCACCGAGGCGAGGGTGGGGCCGATGCAGGGCGTCCAGCCGATACCGAACAGCGCGCCGAGGAAGGGGGCCCCGACGAGCCCGGTGACCGGTCGCTTGTGGAAGCGGAACTCGCGCTGGGTGAGCCAGGGCATCAGGCCCATGAAGAAGACGCCCATGGCGATCATGAGTACGCCGAGCACCTTGTTCAGCGCACCGTGCTGTTCCTGGAGGTTGGAGCCGAAGTATCCGAACAGCGCGCCGCTGGAGACGAACACGGCGGTGAAGCCCAGCACGAACAGCGAGGCGCCCGCGACCATCCGCCCGCGCCGGGCCTCGGCCAGGTCGGTGCCGGCGACTCCGGTGACGTAGGACAGATAGCCGGGGACGAGCGGCAGGACGCACGGCGAGAAGAAGGAGACGAGGCCGCCGAGCAGCGCGATCGGCAGGGCGACCAGCAGGGCGCCGTTGAGCACGGTGCCGTTGTAGCCGGTGGCGGCCAGCGTGGACACTCCGGTCACGTCACTTCTCCGCGAGGACCGGGGTGAGCATCTTGCGCAGCTTCTCCTCGCTGAGTGCGGCGAGCGAACGCGCCGCGATCTTGCCGTCCCGGTCGAGGACGAGCGTGGAGGGGATCGCCTGCGGGTTGAGCGTGCCCTTCTCGAAGCGGAGCATCAGCTTGCCGGTGGGGTCGAACAGGCTGGGGTAGGTGATGCCCTGCTCCTTCTCGAAGGCGAGGGCGTTTCTCGTCTTGGTGTCACGGGTGTTGATGCCGACGAACTGCACGCCCTGGCCCTTGAGGTCCTTGTAGACCTTCTCGAAGCCCGGCGCCTCGGCGCGGCACGGGGAGCACCAGGAGCCCCAGACGTTCAGCACGACGATCTTGCCCTTGTAGGAGGCGACGTCGAGCTGCTTGCCGTCGATGGTCTTGCCGGACAGGTCGGGCGCGGCGGTCCGCTCGCCCTGCTCGACGGTCGAGATGCCGTCCTCGCCCATGACGAAGTTGGTGTTACCGCCTCCGCCGGAGGTCCCTCCGGAGGTGCAGGCGGACAGCAGCAACGCGGCGGCGACGGCACCGGCGAGGGTCAGGGGGGCGCGGCTGGCGGCACTCATGTGAAAAGTTTCGCATGTCCGTTCCGGGGATCTTGCGCACCCCCCTTCCGGGCGGAAACTCCCATTTCAGAGCTGCTTCCACCCCGCCGCGGGCGCCTGCCCGACGTCAAGGGTGCGCAGCTTCTCGAGCACCGCCGGCTTCTGTACGTCCATCCAGTCCACGAACTGCCGGAAGGAGACCAGGCGGATGTCCTCGCCCTTCTCCTTCTCGCGCGCGATGTGCTTCAACGCGGCTTCCACGGCGTCCATGTAGATGCCGCCGTTCCACTGCTCGAAGTGGTTGCCGATGAAGAAGGGCGCTCGGTTTGTCTCGTATGCCCGCTGGAATCCAGCTATGTACGCCTCCGACGACTGCTTCCGCCAGCCCGGGTAGTTGTAGGACGGCGCCTTGGTCGTGTTGAGCGACTGGTTGGCGAGCATGTTGTAGTCCATGGACAGGACCTCGAACGAACGTCCGGGGAAAGGTATCTGCTGAAGCGGCAGATCCCATATGCCGTTCTTCTTGGTGGGCCAGACCTGACGGCTGCCGGGCGAGGAGGCGTCGTAGCGCCAGCCGAGCTCACGGGCGACGGGCAGCAGATTGTCCTGGCCGAGCAGGCAGGGTGTGCGACCGCCGACGAGTTCCTTCTCGTAGTCGAAGGGCAGGGCGGGCAGGTCGGTCCACCCGGTATTGGTCCGCCACTCCTTCACGAACGCCTTCGCCTGCTGGATCTCGCTCTTCCACTGCTGCGGCGTCCAGTTGCCGACGCTACCGGTGCCGGCGCAGAAGTGGCCGTTGAAGTGGGTGCCTATCTCGTGCCCGTCGAGCCAGGCCTGCCGGACGTTCGTCAGCGTCGCCTTGACGTGCTCGTCGGTGAGGTAGCCGATGTCGGAGGCGCCACGCCGGTTGTTCGGGGGGTCGTAGAGCCGCTTCTTGCTCTCGGGCAGCAGATACAGCCCGGAGAGGAAGAAGGTCATGTGCGCGTCGTGCTGCTTGGCGAGTTCCAGGAAGCGCGGAAAGAGGCCGTTGCCGACCTCGCCCGCCCCGTCCCAGGAGAAGATGACGAACTGCGGCGGCGTCTGCCCGGGCTCCAGCGGCACCGGCTTCGACGGCTGGTGGGGCTGCTTCCCGGTGAACGAGGTCGACCCGTCACCGATCGGGCGGGCGGTGGCCGTCGGCTTGACGGAAGACCCCTTTCCGGAACCCCCGACCCCCGACGACCCCTCTGACGGGGTGAAGGTGCCACAGCCGGCCAGCCCGGCAGCAGCAGCGGCACCGGCCCCAAGCCCGATTGCTCCCCTTCGCGTGAGTGTGCGCATTACATCCCCGATCATCACGTTCTCTGGTGGTCACCCAGTCAGAGGACGCGAAGAACGGGGAGGTTCCGGAAGTTCGCAAGCATTCCGGAACAAATGCAACAACGGCGCAACAAAAGGGCCTTTAAGGGGCACGGGGAACTGCGCGAACAACCCCCACCGGCGAGGCAGCCGAAGAACTACCGCCAAAACCCCCGCACAACCCGCGGAGCGCTACGCTCCGAACGCCTTGTCCTTGCCCTTCACCGGCTTAGCCCCCGCAAGGAGATGCGCCGGCACAAGATCCCGCGCCGGCTCGGAGTACCCCACGGACACGATCCGGTTCCCCTGATACGTGAAGGACGTCAGGGACGCGAGCGTGCACTGCCGCTTGCGCGGGTCGTGCCACAACCGCCGCCGCTCGACATACGACCGCACGATCCAGATCGGCAGCTGATGGCTGACCAGCACCGCCTCATGCCCCCGCGCAGCATCCTTCGCGGCATCCAGCGCCCCCATCATCCGTACGACCTGGTCGACGTAGGGCTCACCCCAGGACGGCTTGAACGGGTTGACGAGGTGCTTCCAGTTCTCGGGCCGCCGCAGCGCCCCGTCGCCCACGCCGAAGGTCTTGCCCTGGAAGACGTTGTCGGCCTCGATGAGCCGCTCGTCGGTGGCGAGATCCAGGCCGTGCGCCTTGGCGATCGGCGTGGCCGTCTCCTGCGCGCGCTCCAGCGGGGAGGAGCAGACGTGCGTGATGTCACGGGGCGCGAGGTGCTCGGCGACCCGGTCGGCCATCCGCCGCCCCAGCTCCGACAGGTGGTACCCGGGCAGCCGCCCGTACAGCACGCCGCCCGGGTTGGCGACCTCGCCGTGCCGCATGACGTGTACGACGGTGATGTCGGGGTTGCTCATGCCTGGGCCTCCGCCGCCGCTCGGGCCGCCGCCGGGAGGGCGTCGGCGATCCGCTGCACGGCACGCTCGTCGTGGGCCGTGGACACGAACCAGGACTCGAAGGACGACGGCGGCAGATAGACGCCGTTCGCCAGCATCGCGTGGAAGAACGCGGTGAAGCGGAAGGACTCCTGCTTTCTGGCGTCCTCGTAGTCACGCACCGCCCGGTCCGTGAAGAAGACGGAGAACATGTTGGAGGCGGTCTGCAGCCGGTGCGCGACGCCCTCCTTGGTGAGCGCCTCGGTGACCAGGGCCTGGATCTGCGCCGAGACGGCGTTGACGGTGTCGTACGCGGCATCGTCGAGGAGACGCAGCTGAGCGAGGCCGGCGGCGGTGGCGACCGGGTTCCCGGAGAGGGTGCCGGCCTGGTAGACCGGCCCGGCGGGCGCGAGGTGCGCCATGACGTCCTCCCGCCCCCCGAAGGCGGCGGCGGGGAAGCCCCCGCCCATGACCTTGCCGAAGGTCATCAGGTCGGGCCGGACGCCGTCGATGCCGTACCAGCCGGCCTTGCTGGTCCGGAAGCCGGTCATGACCTCGTCGGAGATGTAGAGGGCGCCGTTCTCCCGGCAGGCGTCCTTCAGCCCCTGGTTGAACCCGGGCCCCGGAGGCACCACCCCCATGTTGCCGGGCGAGGCCTCGGTGATCACGCAGGCGATCTCGCCGGGGTGCCGGTGGAAGGCCTCCTGTACGGATTCGAGGTCGTTGTACGGCAGCACGATGGTGTCGCCGGCCTGGGCGCCGGTGACGCCGGGGGTGTCGGGCAGGGCGAAGGTGGCCACGCCACTCCCCGCGGCGGCGAGGAGCGAGTCGACGTGACCGTGGTAACACCCGGCGAACTTGATCACCTTGGTGCGCCGGGTGAACCCGCGGGCGAGCCGGATGGCGGACATGGTCGCCTCGGTCCCGCTGGAGACGAGCCGCACCTGCTCCAGCGGCTCGATCCGGGCGACCATCTCCTCGGCGAGCGCGACCTCGCCCTCGCCGGGCGTACCGAAGGACGTACCGCGGGAGACGGCGTCCTGGACGGCGGCGATGACCTCGGGGTGGGAGTGCCCGAGGATCATGGGTCCCCAGGAACAGACCAGGTCGACGTAGTCGCGCCCGTCGGCGTCGGTGAGATAGGGCCCGTGGCCGGAGACCATGAACCGGGGTGTCCCGCCCACCGCCCGGAAGGCGCGCACCGGCGAGTTCACACCGCCGGGCGTGACGGCGGCCGCACGGTCGAACAGAGCCTGCGAGACAGGCGCATCGTATGAATAAGGCAGTTCACTCATGTCCGGCGACTTCTCCGACCTTCTCCGATTTCCTGCGCTTCTCCTGGTGACCTCCTCAGGGTAGGCGGCCAAGGAACCGGACGTGGTCCCCCACCCGTCTCCCCGTCTGCGAAACTGAGACCTGATACACACAGCTCAAACGGGGATCCCGTACGTATGTCATAGGGGAGCCCTCACCGGCCATGCTGTGGCGAGGCTTGTTCAGGGGCTGCGAAGATCCTGCGGACAGGTGTTTCAACGCACGTTTCGGCGGGCGGCCGTGGGGGAGGTCACTGACACGATGATCGGGTTGCGCGGCGGGGGCCACGCGTCCTAGAAAAGCAGTCGGGTGGAGATATGCATCGCGGTGGCGGACTGGGCGAGGGGACTGACGACCTGGGTCCTCGACGTGCCCGAGGGGGCAGGCACCGGCGCGAGGCGGAGGAAGCGGCTGAACCACGTCAGGCACAGGGTGGACAGGATCCCGAGCGGTACGACCAGCGGGTCGAGCGGCTGCGGGCGGGGAGCAGGAATGGTGGTCGGGTGGGGGTGACGTACAAGTACTTCGGCGCACCTGACGGCGCGACCGCGGCCCGTGTCCCGATCTCGATGCGCCCCGAGGAACTCGGCGGCGACGAGCTCGGCATGAACGGCATGTTCACCAAGATCAAGCCCGAGACGATGGCCGCGATGGTACTCACGGGCATCGAGGGCGTTCCCCTGAACAAGGTGCCACCCCTGGAACTGGTCGTCCTCCACCCCGACTACGCCGTCGTCAAACTCCCCATGACCGTCGTGGACCCGCTTCGCGGGATCGGCGAGGAGGCGGTCGGCGCGGCAGCGTTCATCTGGTCGACCGTGCCGGACCGGGGTGGGCCCCGGGATGCGTTCAATGTGTATCAGCTGCTGCATGAGTGGCAGGACTTCTCGCACCGGCTGCACGAGGCTGGGCACCAGCCGTATTGCTTGGTCTGGCCCTGACCTAGGGTTCTTCCACTGATGTGCGCTGCTCGGCGAGGGTGTGCGCGACGAGGGCATTGGCGTGACCGTGGCCCAGCCCGTGCTCGGCCTTGAGCCAGTTCACGAGCTCCATGTGCTTGGTCAGGGGCGAGGAGCGGATCAGGTCCTTCCACTCCGCGATCGGGCGACCGTACTTCTTCTCGATGGAAGGGAAGTAGCTGGCAGGGCCCTTCTCGGTGGCGGTCATGTCAGCCATCCTGTCTGTCCGTTGGGGCTTCGGTGTCGTCGCTGGTAGGACCGAGGGGTACGAACGGAGTCATCGGTCGGTGAAGGTGTGCTGCGTCACACCTCCTCCTGTTCGCCGATGTGCGGGGGCAGGTCGAAAAGCGGGAACAGCCGCTCGGTGTCCCGGAAGACATGGATGTCGGTGATCCGGTCCCCGGAGATGTCGACGACCTGGAGGGCCCAGGGCTCGAATCCCGCTCCGGTGACGCTGGGCCGGTACTGGCCGAAGGCCGGCGAGCCGTTCGCCACGGTGGGGAGCAGCCGGGATCCCCGGCAGCCGACGGCGGGTCCGGTCAGCCATGCCTGGATGTCGGAGACGCCTCGCATCCACAGGGCGTATGGCGGCAGGGACATGGTGGCGTCCACATGCAGCAGCATGCTCAGCTCCTCCATGTCGAAGCTGGAGAAGGCCGCGGCATAGCGCTTCGCCAGTGCCCGCTGAACGGCGTCGGGCGACCGCACCGCCGTGTCGCCGGTCGCTTCGCGGCGGGCGGCCAGTGTGGCGCGGGCGCGCTGGAGCGCGCTGTTGACCGAGGCGACGGTACAGCCGTGCAGGTCTGCGACTTCGCGTGCCGAGAAGTCCAGGACTTCCCGGAGGAGGAGGGTCGCGCGCTGCTTGGACGGCAGGTGCTGCAGTGCGGCGATGAATGCCAGGCGTACGGATTCGCCTGCTTCGGCTGCCTCTGCGGGGTTGGCCGGCGTGTGGGTCAACCCCGCCGGGCACGGTTCTATCCACAGGCTGACGTCCAGTGGAGGGCCTGGTGAGGTGGCACCGCTGGTCGGGGCCGAGAGGTCCATCGGGCGAGCCCGGCGCTTGGCGGCGGCGAGTGTGTCGAGGCAGACGTTGGTGGCGATGCGGTAGATCCACGACCGTAGTGACGACCGTTCCTCGAACCGGTCGAGGCCGCGCCACGCTCGGACCATGGTCTCCTGCACGGCATCTTCCGCATCGAAGACCGAACCCAGCATTCGGTAGCAGTAGCCGATCAGCTCGGTCCGGTGCGCCTCCAGCCGGAGCGCCACAGATTCGTGACCGAGTCCGACAGCGCCGACTTCCAGATCATCCATCCCCGCCCCCTGGTGCGCACGGCACGCGCAGTATGCGCCCTGCGGCACCGGCACCTGCCGTGACCGCGGAGCGGCGCATCCTGCCCGGGCAGGATAACCCTGACCGGGGTCCCCTGATCAGGCCTCCCCATGCACCGGAATCCGCAGAGTCACCGCGTAGCCGCCGCCCGGCGCAGGGCCCGATTCGAAGGTGCCGCCCAGGAGTTCGGCGCGTTCTCTGAGGCCGATGATGCCCTGGTGGGAGCCGGGGAGGGGTAGGGAGGGGCGGGTGGGGGGTGTGTTGGTGACGGTGACGCCGAAGGTGTCGGGGGCCTGCCAGAGGTGGACCTTGGCCGTCGCGCCGGGGGCGTGTTTGCGGACGTTGGTGAGGGCTTCCTGGACGGTGCGGTAGATGGCGCGCTGGGCGGGGGTGCTGATGTCCGGGGGGAGTTCGCCGGTGAGGTCGGTGTCGATGCCGCTGGTCGTGACAAGCGTGTGGAGGTCGGCGAGGGTCGGCTGCGGGGTCAGCTCGGTGGTCCGGCCGCCGGAGGCGCGGAGCAGGGTGACCATGTGGCGCAGTTCGTCGAGGGTGTCGACGCTGAGGGAGCGGATGGTCCGGGCGCCCTCCTTGAAGGAGGGGTCGGCCGCGGCTACTTGGAGCGCGCCGGCCTGTACGGCGATCAGGCTGACCTGGTGGGAGACGACGTCGTGCATCTCGCGGGCGAGCTGGGCGCGTTCGCGCGCCAGGACGGCCTGGGAGTGCAGCAGGCGTTCGTGCTCGCGGGCCTCCTCGATCTCGACGAGGCGGCGGGCCAGGTCCCGGCGGGCCTGGACGAGTTGGCCCAGCAGGACGGGGGCCGCGGCGGTGGCGAGCGTGTAGAAGAAGTACACGACCGTCCAGGTGCGGTCGTGTGAGGCGAGGTCGCTCAGCGGCCAGGGCGCGGCGGAGGCGAGGGCGAACAGTACGGCGCACAGGGCGAGGAGACGCCGGTTGCGGGAGCGCTCGGCCAGCGTGAACAGCGCGGCGAACGAGGCGAAGACGATGTCCAGCATCAGGCTGGCGGGCAGGGTGAGCAGGAACACCGGGAGCGGGAAGCGGCGTCGTACGGCGAGCGCGGCGCAGGCGAGCGCGGCCATGGACTGCTCCACGGCGCCCGCGTCCTCCAGGCTGATCAGAATGTCCGCGAGGGTGACGACGACCACCACGGCGTCGATGACCGGCTCGGGGATCCGCGCCCACCATGCCCCGGACACCCTGGACGCCCTGGACGCCCCGGACGCCCTGGACACGGTCATCGCCCGGACTCCCGGCGCCGCCACCCCTCGTGCTCCCCGCCCCGCCGCCCCTCGTCGTGCTCCCCGCGCCGCCGCCCCTCGTCAAGCAGCCCCGCCCGCTGGGCGAGCAGCCCCGCCCGCTGGGCGAGCAGCGCCGCCTGGACCCGGCTGCCGACCCGCAGCTTGGTGAAGATCGCGCTGACGTGGTCCTTGACGGTGCCCGCGCTGAGGTGGATCCGGCCGCCGATGTCGGCGTTGGACAGCCCTTCCGCGATCAGCACGAGCACCTCGCGCTCCCGGTCGGTGAGTCGCCCGACGCGGGTGACCTCCTCGTCGTCGACGGTCCCGGCGCCGGGGTGACTCTGCCAGACGGCACGCGACGCCTTCGGCGACATCACCACCCCGCCCGCCGCCAACGTCCGTACCAGCTGGGCGAGTTGATCGGGCTCGGTGTCCTTGAGCAGGAATCCGGCGGCCCCGGACCGCAGCGCGGTCACGATGTACTCGTCGGCGTCGAACGTCGTCAGCATCGCCACCACCGGCGGCGACGGCAGCGCGCGCAGCTGCCGCAGCACGGTCAGCCCGTCGACGTCCGGCATCCGGATGTCCAGCAGCACGACGTCGGGACCTTCCCGCCGTACGGCAGCGACGGCCTCCGCACCCACCGTCGTCGCGACGACCTCGATGTCGTCGGCCGCGCCCAGGATGAGCTGGAAGCCGGATCGCACCAGGGCCTCGTCGTCGACCACCACTACCCGGATCACGTGCGCCCCGCCTCATCTTTATGGTGCGTACGCCGTCGGCCGCACGCCGGTGCCGATTGTCACCGCACCGACCGTAGAACGGAAAACGCCTGGTACGGCGGCTCGGCCGCACACTCCCGCCACCCGGGGGAGGGCTTCCGGCCGCCCGGGGGAGAGACAGCGCCCGGGTGGCGGGGCAGGACCGGACACCCGCCGGATACGGCGGGCCCGCGCTCCTCACCAGCCTGGAACGCATGACCCGGAACGCAGCCGACACGGTACTCGGCTAGGAATCCGGCGAGGTCAGACAGTACGTGAGGTCGCGGAACGTGCCGGGACCCGCGTCGAAGTCAGGTGCGTCGCTGTAGAAGAGGGCGGCCGCGTTCGGATCGCCGTACGGGGTGATCTGACGGCAGGTGTCACGGCCGTCGCCCTTGACGATCCGTTCGAGGCGCAGCACGGCTTTCGGGTCGGTGCACGCCACCCGCGGTCCGATGGGCGTACGGACATCGAAGCCGCTGTAGCAGTCGCCCTCCTTGCCGTAGATCATCAGGCACAGGCTGGGTTTGTCGTTGCGGAAGTCGAAGCCGGTGTAGTCGTCCTTGATGCACAGGTCCGACTTGCCGTTCGGCACCAGCCGGGTCACCCGGGCTACCGCGTTGCGGTGGGCGCAGTCGACGACCCAGACCTCGCCGCCGCGACCGGGACCGTCGGCCCCGACGCAGTCGCCCTCGCGTGCGGAGGTGGTCGGGCGGATGTCTGCCTGCGAGCCGGCCGGGGACGAGGAGCGAGCCGACGGGGTGGAGGTGGCGGGCGTACTCGTGGCGCCGGAGGAGGGTGTGCGGCTCGCCCCGTCCGGGGCCGTCTCGGTGCCGCACGCGGTCAGCACGGTGGCGGCGAGAATGCCGCCGGCGAACAAGAGGCTACGGGAGCTGCTCACCCCCGTTGTCTACCTCGAAGGGTCCGGGACCCCTCCCGAGCCGAGCGTCGAGCGCCGAAGAGCAGCGTCAGCACCGGACACGCGGATCGTCAGCGATGCCCCACCAGCGCCCCGTGCGCCGCCACCGCCGACTCCTCCGGCCCCTCCCGCCCGGCCACGCACACCTCGACGTACCGCGTGCCGCTGGCCTCATGGCGTCCACGCACCGTCGGCACGCCCTCTTCGGCGCACGGCACGATCGCCACGATGCCGTTGCGGGCCAGTACCTCGGCCATCAGGCCGATGCGTTCGGGGTCCGTGTCATGGGCGTTGAGGCGGTCGAGGACCTCGACCCGGCGCTGTTCGGCCAGCAGGCGTTCGGCGAGGGCGTAGGCGGCGGCGCGCCGGTCGGCGGCCGTCGGCCCGGTGACCCACACCGTCGCTCCCGGGCAGGTACATCGGCATTTCACGTCGGACATGTCGCTCAACACGGAACCTCACCCTCCTGTTGAAGTGCTTGACCATACTGTGGCCGACACCTGGTTTCACCATGGGGAGCGGATGAGATTCTCCTGAGACGTCCATCCCGGTCACGCGTCCCACTCGGCATCCCGCGCCACCCGCTCCAGTCGGCTCCGATGCTCCTCCCACCACGCCGAATCACCCGGCGGCATGCCGTCGTTGCCCTTGTTCATCCCGACGGCGCCGTCCGTGAGTTCCCGGATGATGTCGGCGTGCCCGGCATGCCGGTGGGTGTCGGCGATCACGCGCACCACGGCATGGTGCAGCGTCACCTCGTCCCTGCCGCTGGGCCACCACGGCACCCTGCCGACCGTGTCCAGCGGCAGCGCGTCGATCGTCGCGTCCGCGTGCGCCCACGCCCGGCGATACAGACCCACGATCTGCCCGCGTGACTCGTCGGCGGTGGCCCACATGTCCGCGTTCGCCTCGGCGCCCTCCTCGACCCACGGCAGCGCCTCACCGGAGGGCCGTCCGAACGTGTCGCCGAGATAACCGAGTTCCACCGTGGCCACGTGCTTCACCAGGCCCAGGAGGTTCGTGCCGGTCGGTGTGTGCGGGCGGCGGATGTCGTACTCCGAGAGCCCTTCGAGCTTCCACAGCAGGGCATCACGGGCGGACTGCAGATAGAAGTGAAGGTCGGCTCTGGCGTCGGATGCGGTCATGGGGCCAGTCTGCTGCCCGCACGATCTCTGTCCACCAGCTTTCCGTACGACCCGAAACCGAGACCTACGACCGTACGGCCGCCGGACGGTACCGGCGGCCGTACGCGCCCTCACGACCTCACATGTCCGCGGCGTCCACCACCGCACCCAGGTCGACGAACTTGAAGCCCGTGGCCGTACGGTCCTGCTCGCCCGGGGTCTCCTCGCCGTCCTGGACGACGAGCAGGCCGCGCGGATAGCGGCTGCCCAGCGGGGCGTTGAGGATGGCGGCGCCGTCGCACTCCTCCACGCTGTCCAGCGTCGAGGACGCGGCGCCGACCTGGAACCCGCCCTCGTACTCGTTGGCGTCGCCGACCTCACGGTCGTACAGGGCGAAGGTGTTGTCGCCCTGGCTGGAGGCGAGGAGGTAGCCGTCGCCGTCCCGCTCCTCGAAGAGCGTCAGGCCCTCGACGTCGGCCGACAGGTGCTCGCCGCCGAAGCCGGGGTCGGCGCCCGGTGTGCACTCCTCGGTCTCCTCGTCGTAGGTGCCCGGGACGCCGTACTCCTTGACCTTGTCGATCAGGACCGGCGTGCCGGTGAGGTCGGCGCGCAGCCGCCAGATGCCGATGTCCTCCTGGCCGGCGTACAGCGTGCCGGTGGCCGGGTCGACGACCATGCCCTCGACCTGCGGGAGTTCGCCGGGCTCCAGGCAGGGGGTCCAGCTGGTGCCGTTCGGCAGGCGGAAGGAGGAGGGGAGGTCGAGGGTGCGGACCTTGCGGTAGCCGACCTTGCCGTTCGCGGCCGGTACGAGTTCGAGGAGGGCGAGGCGAGTGCGCTCACGCTGGCTGACCAGGGCGTACGTACGACCGCTGGCCTTGTCCTTCCAGGTGCCCAGCCCGTACGCGGTGCGCTGGTCGTTGATCTCGCTCTGGTCGGCGGAGAACACCGGGGTGGCGGCCGGGTCGGTGATGTCGGTCAGCGGGGCGCCGGGGCGGGAGGCGTCGATGCGGTAGATCCGCAGCCGGTCGTTGCCGCGGTCGCTGACCACCGCCACATCGGCCCGGCCGGACGAGGTGCGCAGACCGGTGACGAGGTCGACGTTGTTGTACCGGCCGGGCGCGTCGTCCGCCGACGGCGGCTTCGGCGCGGCGATCGACTGCACCAGGCGCGCGTCCAGGTCGTAGACCCGCAGCCCGCCCTCCTTGGCGGTCGCCATGACGAGACTGCGCCCGGGGTCGGCGGCGTTCCGCCAGATCGCCGGGTCGTCCGCGTCGGCGTTCTGGCCGGCCTCGTCGTCGAAGAGCGGCGCGGACTCGCTGCGCGCGGTCACCACCGGCAACTCGGCGTCCGCCCCCGCGGGGGACGCGGCGAGGAGGGTGGCCAGCGCGGAACCGGCAGCGAGGGCAGCGGCTCTGCGTGCGGCGCGGTGCGTCGTTCTCACGGGCGCTTCCTTACGTCAGGGGTGTCAAGGACATGCCGATGGTGGGCGGGGAAGTTGGCGCCCAGGGGGACGTCGGCTGTCCGGAAGACGTCACGAGTGATCCACGGAGAGGGCGAACCGGTGTCGAGACACCCCAGGGACACCCCAGGGACACCCCACCCTCCCGCCCGGACGATGCCCGTCCCGTCACTTCACCCCGACCGTCCGCAACACCGTCACCGCCAACGTCCGCGCCACCTCCACCACTTCGCGCACGGACACATGCTCCGCCGCACTGTGCGCCACCGCTATGTCCCCCGGCCCGTACTGCAAGGCCGGCACCCCGGCGCCGGCGTACAGCCGAAGATCGCTGCCGTACGGCGCCCCGCGCTCCCGCAGCCCCGAACCACCGCCGACCGAGTCGGCGTAGGCGGCCCGGATCACCTCGGGAAGGGGATGCCCCGGCGCCATCCGCCCGCTCGCGAACTGCCCGCCCGGCCACGTCACCGTCGCCGGATGCTCCCGCAGCCACGGATCGGCGGCACACACCTCGGCGACGCGGCGTTCCAGGGACGCCCTCGCGTCGGCGGTGTCCTCACCCAGCCGCACCCCCAACCGCCCCTCGGCGACGAGCAGATCGGGCACGCTGCTCGCCCAGTCGCCGGCGTGGAGGGTGCCGACGGAGAGGGCGTACGGGATGGGGTACTCGGCCATGAGCGGGTCGGGGCCGGTGTTGCGGGCGGCCTCCAGGTCGGCCAGCGCCCCGTGCAATGTCACATATCTGTCGATCGCGCTGACGCCCCGCTCCCGCGAACTCGCATGCGCCGCCTTGCCGGGCACCGCGATCCGGAACGTCAGCGCACCCGCGTTCGCGGTGACCAGGGTCCCGGCGGTCGGCTCACCGATGACGCAGACGTCCCCGCGATACCCCCGCTGCAACGTCCCGAACGCCCCGAGCCCACCGTCCTCCTCCCCCACCACGAAGTGCGCGGCGACCTCCCCGCGCAACCGCACCCCGCTGGCCCGTATCGCCCCCAGCACCGCAAGATGCGCCGCCAGCCCGGCCTTCATGTCACAGGCCCCGCGCCCGTGCACGAGATCACCGGTGACCCGCGGCACGAAGGGATCCCCTTCCCACGCGGCCGGATCCCCCGCCGGCACGACATCAACATGCCCCTGCAGCACGAAGACCGGCCCATCACCCCCGTCCGCCGTCCGCCCGACCAGCCCCCAAGCCTCCTCCCGCGGCGCCTCCGAGCCCGGGAATTCGGGATGCGCACGGAGCGCGGCCAGATCCATGGGCCACAGATCGACATCCATCCCGAGCCGCCCCAGCCGCCCAGCAAGCTGATGCTGAAGCTCCGCCTCAGCCGCACTCCCGGTCACACTCGGAACAGCGATCAACTCAAGCAACGTCCGTGCAACGGCAGCCTCATCGATCTCCGAGAGCACCAGAGCTTCTTCGTGACTCAACACGCGGCGGATCCTTTCCACGAAGGGAGGGACAGCGCCCCGCCAGGGGCGCGGGGCTGTGTTCAATATGCGGCTCCGCCGCGTGGGCGCGATCAACCACATCAAACCCGCACCCGCCCCACGACAGAAAGCCCCGAGCTACTAGGCACCCCCACCCACCGTGAACCCAATAACCGACCCACCCCCCTCCCGCCGAAAAGCAAACGGCGCACCCCCATGCGCCAACGCCACCTCCCGCACGATCGACAACCCCAGCCCAGACCCCGGCAGGGACCGCGCATCCGCAGCCCGATAAAACCGATCGAAGATCCGCATCAGATCCTCATCCGCGACACCGGCCCCACGATCAAGAACCTCAACCCGGATCGCGCCGGCCCGCGCAGGCCCAGAAACCGCGATCTCGATCGGCGCCGACCCCTCCCGGTCAAACTTCGCCGCGTTCTCAACGAGGTTGGACAGTGCCCGTTGCAGCATCCCCGGCCGCCCGTCCGTCGTCGTATCCCCACTCGCCCGCACCACGATCTCCCGCCCCGTACGCCGCCGCGCCAGCCCGGCGACGTCCTCGGCGATGTCGGCGAGATCGACCCGCTGGGGCGGCTCCGTGTCCGACTGCCCCGCCGCCAGATCCACCAACTCATTGACGAGATCGGTCAGTTCACGCGCCTCCTGGCCGAGGTCGGCGACCAGTTCGTCCCGCGTCCCGGCAGGCAGTTCATCGATCCGCCGCAACAGGGAAATGTTCGTACGCAGCGAAGTCAGCGGCGTCCGCAGCTCATGCCCCGCGTCCTGCACCAGCCGCCGCTGGTCCTCCTCGGACTGGGCGAGCCGCCCCAGCATGCGGTCGAAGGCGCGGCCGAGGCGGCCCACCTCGTCGTAGCCGGTGACGGGGACCTGGATGCCGAGCCGGCGCGTGCGGGCGACGTCCTCCGCGGCGGAGGTGAGGATGACGAGCCGGCGGGTGATACGACGGGCCAGCCACCAGCCGAACAGCCCCGCGCCGACGACGACCGCCGCCATCAGGATCAACGTCCGCTGCTGCAACGCCCGCAGCAGATCCTCCGTGTCGCTGAACTCCTGCGCCACCTGCACCGCCCCGCGCCCGCCGCCGAGCGCGACGGTCGCGATCCGGTACATGTCGTCCCCGACGTCGACGTCCGCGTGCTCGGTCAGCGCCCCGGCGGTGGAGCGGGCGGCGATGCGCCGGTCGGCGTCGGTGACGGGCAGCCCCGGACGGCCGGGGTCGACCACGGCACCGTCGGGCCCCAGCACCTGCACATCGGTCCGGGCGGGCCGTACGAGATCATGCCCGGGCTCCGACGACGAGAAGTCCTCCGTCGTCATCCGCTCCTGCTGCAACGTGCCCCGCAGATCCTGCACGACCTCGTCGAACACGGACTGCTGGTCCACGCGCACGAGCCGGGCGGCGGCGCCGTACGACAGGATGCCGACCAGGACGGTGACCGCGGCGGTCACGGCCGCGAACGACACCGCGAACGTCGTCCGCAGCGACAGCAGCCTCAGCCGCCGGGGCCGGACCACTCAGTCCTCCCGCAGCACGTAACCCACGCCCCGCACCGTGTGGATCAGCTGCGGCGCACCCGGCTCGTCGAGCTTGCGACGCAGGTAGCCGACGTACACGGCGAGGTTCTTGGAGCCGGGCCCGAAGTCGTAGCCCCAGATGCGGTCGTAGATCGTGGAGTGGTCGAGCACGATGCCCGCGTTGCGCACCAGCAGCTCCAGCAGCTCGAACTCGGTGCGCGTCAGCTCCAGCTCCCGCGGCCCGCGCCACGCCCGCCGGGCCTGTACGTCCATCCGCAGCCCGGCGGCTTCGAGGAGCCGGGGTGGAAGCTGCGGCTCCGCGGCCTTCGCCGGTACCTCGACGGGAGCCGTGCCGGTCCTGCGCAGGAGCGCCCGCAGCCGTGCGAAGACCTCCTCGACGTCAAACGGCTTGACGACATAGTCGTCGGCGCCGGCGTCCAGTCCCGCGATCCGGTCCTGCGTCTCCACCAGCGCCGTCAGCATCAGGATCGGCGTCCGGTCGCCCTCCGCCCGCAGCACCCGGCACACCTGGAGCCCGTCGATCCCCGGCATCATCACATCCAGCACCAGCACGTCCGGCGGCGTGCGATGCGCCTGCGCCAGCGCCTCCACCCCGTCGGCGACCGCGGTGACCTGGTAGCCCTCCAGAGTCAGGGCCCGTTCCAGGGCGTGACGGATGGCGCGGTCGTCTTCGGCGAGCAGCACAGTCTGGGGCACCCGTCCATAGTGGCAAAGGGAGGGGATCGTACGACCTGATGAGCGGCCCCCGGGGATCGTTCTTACGAACGTCTCACCCTGCCGGACGCAACGCGGCGAGCTGCTCCGCGAACGGAACGACCTCGTCCGTGCCGGTCCGCACCGTTTTCGGCAGCCCGGCCATCAGCCCCGCCAGCTCCCCCGCCGCCCGCTCGATCCGCCCGTCCAGCCCTTCCGCGCCCCAGTCCTCCGACGCGGCGTACACGGCGGTCGGGACGACGATGGCCCGCAGATAGGAGAAGAGGGGACGCAGGGCGTGCTCCAGGACCAGGGAGTGCCGGGCCGAGCCGCCCGTCGCCGCGATCAGCACCGGCTTTCCCGCCAGCGCGTCCGGGTCGATCACGTCGAAGAAGGACTTGAAGAGTCCGCTGTACGACGCCGAGAACACGGGTGTGACGACGATCAGCCCATCCGCCCCGGTCACGGCGTCGATCGCGGCGGAGAACCGCTGTCCCGCGAACCCGTTCGTGAAGTTGTGCGCGATCTCGACGGCGAGTTCGCGCAGTTCGACGACCTGGACGTCGACAGCGGAGGCCTGTGCCACAGCCGCGGCCAGCCGATCGCCCAGCAACCGCGTGGACGACGGAACACTCAGCCCTGCCGACACGACGACGAGCTTCATACCGCGCTCACTTCCTGAGACGCCTTGAGAGAAGCGTGCGTCGGCGCGTCCGGCACACCCGCGGAGCGCCCCGCCGCGAACTCCTTGCGCAGCACCGGTACGACCTCCTCGCCGAGCATGTCGATCTGCTCCAGCACGGTCTTCAGGGGCAGCCCGGCGTGGTCGACGAGGAACAGCTGGCGCTGGTAGTCGCCCGCGTACTCGCGGAAGGCCAGGGTCTTCTCGATGACCTGCTCCGGCGTGCCGACCGTCAACGGCGTCTGGTCCGTGAAGTCCTCCAGCGACGGCCCGTGCCCGTACACCGGCGCGACGTCGAAGTAGGGCCGGAACTCGCGGATCGCGTCCTGGGAGTTGCGGCGCATGAAGACGTGCCCGCCCAGCCCCACGATCGCCTGCTCGGGCGTGCCGTGCCCGTAGTGGGCGTACCGGGTCCGGTACAGGTCGACCATCTGCTTGGTGTGGTCGGCCGGCCAGAAGATGTTGTTGTGGAAGAACCCGTCGCCGTAGTACGCGGCCTGCTCGGCGATCTCGGGCGAGCGGATGGAGCCGTGCCAGACGAAGGGCGGTACGCCGTCCAGCGGCCGGGGCGTGGCGGTGAAGCCCTGCAGCGGCGTACGGAACTTGCCCTCCCAGTTCACGACGTCCTCGCGCCACAGCCGGTGCAGCAGCGCGTAGTTCTCGATGGCGAGGTTGATGCCCTGCCGGATGTCCTGCCCGAACCAGGGGTAGACCGGCCCGGTGTTGCCGCGGCCCATCATCAGGTCCACGCGACCGTCCGCCAGATGCTGAAGCATCGCGAAGTCCTCGGCGATCTTCACCGGGTCATTGGTGGTGATGAGGGTGGTGGCGGTGGAGAGGATCAGCCTCTCCGTCCGCGCCGCGACATAGCCGAGCATCGTCGTCGGCGACGACGGCACGAACGGCGGGTTGTGGTGCTCGCCGGTCGCGAAGACGTCGAGGCCGACCTCCTCGGCCTTCAGGGCGATGGCGACCATGGCCTTGATGCGCTCACGCTCGGTCGGCGTACGGCCGTTCGTCGGGTCCGGCGTGACATCGCCGACGCTGAAGATCCCGAACTGCATGGTCGCTCATCCTCCAGAGTTGTTGACCGTTCAACTATAGCGACAAACGGCTCAGCCTCGCCCCGTATTCCTTAATCAGCTTGACGGCCACGGCCACCACTCGGCACATTTATCTGCGTGACACAGATACTGCATGACGCAAAAGAAGAGCCGAAAGACCGGCGCCCCCTCCCCGCCCGCACCCGCTGGGCGATCCTCGCCGTCGTCCTCGCCGCCGACGTCCTCGACCTCCTCGACGCCACCATCACCAACATCGCCGCCCCCACGATCACCGCGGACCTCGGCGGCGGCGCCGGCCTGATCCAGTGGCTCGGCGCCTCCTACGCCCTCGCGCTCGGCGTGCTCCTCGTCCCCGGCGGACGGCTGGGCGACAAGTACGGCCGCCGCAGGCTGTTCCTGATCGGCCTCACCGGATTCGTCATCGCGTCCCTGGCCTGCGGGCTGGCCCCCACGCCGGAGTTCCTGGTCGTCGCCCGCCTCGCCCAGGGCGCCTTCGGCGCACTCGTCATCCCGCAGGGCTTCGGGATCCTCGGCGCGACCTGGCCCCGCGACCAGATCGGCAAGGCGTTCAGCCTGTTCGGGCCGGTGATGGGGCTGTCCGCGGTCGGCGGCCCGATCCTCGCGGGGTTCCTCGTCGACGCGGACGTACTGGGCCTCGGCTGGCGCACGATGTTCCTGATCAACCTGCTGCTCGGCGGCGGAGCCCTGCTGGCCGCCGTACGCCTGCTGCCCCGCGACTCCGGCGACCGCACGGTCTCCGTCGACGGCCCCGGCTCCACCCTCCTCGCAGCCGCGATGCTCGGCCTGCTCGGCGGCCTGATCGACGGCTCCACGAACGGCTGGACGCCTCGCCCCCTGGTCCTCCTCCTGCTCGGCCTCGCCCTGTTCGCCGCCTTCTGCCACCGCCAGCGCACCGCCCCGAACCCGCTCCTGCAGCCGTCCCTCCTGAGGGACCGCGGCTTCACCTCGGGCCTGACCCTCGGCATCGTCGTCTTCGCCGCGACCGCGGGGCTCCTCTACGTCATCTCCCTCCACCTCCAGCAGGGCCTCGGCCGCTCCCCCGCGGGCACCGCACTGGGCCTGATCCCCCTGTCCGTCGGGATCGTCATCGCGTCCATCGCCTGCTACCAGCTGATCCACACCCTCGGCCGCCGCCTGGTCCTCACCGGCCTGGTGATCATCCTGTTGGGCTGCGGCTGGCTCGCCCTCCTGACCGACGAGACCGGCGCCTGGCCCCTCGTCCCGCCCCTGCTGGTCATCGGCCTCGGCATGGGCACCTGCTTCGGCACGGTCTACGACATCACGATCGGCGACATCTCCACGGACGAGTCGGGCAGCGCGAGCGGCTCACTGAGCGCGGTGCAGCAGCTGGCCAACGCGATCGGAGCGGCGGCCGTGACGACCGTGTACTTCAAGGCGTCCGGCGACGGCGACGCCCACGCCACGACGCTGAGCCTCGTCGTGGTCGCCGCCGCCATCGCCGTATGCCTGCCCCTCGTGGGACTGCTGCCACGCAGGGCGCCTGCGGAACAGGGGCATTAGATGGGCATATTGGTTTGCCGCCGGTCGGCCCGGTCGGATAGGAAGCTCGCATGCTTAGAGGCAGCAAGGTGGGACTCAGGGCCCGGCACGAGGACGACATCCCGATCCTGCGGGCCGAGCTCCACGGCGACGTCGTCAACGCCTCGCGGGCCGCGGGCGGGCCGTGGCGGCCGATCACGCCCGGCTCGAAGGACGCGCCGTTCGCGGTGGACGACAAGGAGCATCAGGACGTCGTCCCGTTCTCCGTGGTGGAGTTGGACGGCGGCACGCTGGTCGGCGCCGCGACGCTGTGGGGCATCGACACCCACAACCGGTCCGCACACGTCGGGCTCGGGCTGCTGCCGTCCGCCCGCGGCAAGGGCTACGGCACCGACGTCGTCGCGGTGCTGTGCCACTACGGCTTCGTCGTACGCGGCCTGCACCGGCTGCAGATCGAGACGCTGTCGGACAACTTCGCGATGCTGCGCGCCGCCGAACACAACGGCTTCGTCCGCGAGGGCGTGCTGCGCTCCTCGGCCTGGGTGATGGGCGAGTTCCTGGACGAGGTGCTGCTCGGGCTCCTCGTCCAGGAATGGAAGCCGGACTCGAAGAACTAGTCCGCTCTTCCGTGCAGCCGGGGACGCCGACGGACAAGAAGCCCACGGCCCCTCAAGGAACCAGCACGATCCGCCCCCGCACCCCGCCCTCCGCCAGCCGGGCGTGCGCCTTGGCCGCCTCGTCCAGCGCGTATGTCTCGGCGACGCGGAGAGTCAGCACCCCCTCCTCCACCAGCCGGACCAGCTCCGCCAGCCGCGTCCCGTCGGCGACGACCCCCACCTCGCCGACCCGCACCCCCCGCACGGACGCGGGCGCGGCCTGCGGGATGACGCCGATGTACGCGCCCCCGTCCCGCACCCGCTCAAGGGCCGCCTCTCCGAGGATCGCCGCGTCGAGCACGGCGTCGAAGCCGCCCCCGTCGCCGGCCGTGAAGTGGGCCGCCCCCAGGGACCGTACGAGCTCCTCGTCCTTCTCCCGGGCCAGCGCGGTCACCGATATCCCCCGGTGCGTGGCGAGTTGGATCGCATACCCGCCGAGCGCGCCCGCGGCGCCGGTCACCAGAAGGGACTGATCCGGCGTCAACTCCAGGAAGTCCAGGGCCTGTACGGCGGCCAGGGCGTTCAGCGGAAGTGTGGCGGCGTGGACGGCGTCCACGCCCTCCGGCGCCTTCGCCACCGCGTCCGTGTCGACGACGACGTACTCGGCGTGCGCGCCCAGCGGCTTCACCGGGCCGTGGTGGAGAGCCACCACCTCGTCGCCGACACTCCACGCACTCCCCTCGCCGATCGCGTCGACGGTCCCGGCGACGTCCCAGCCGAAGCCGAGCCGCTCACCCGCGCCACCGAAGACCCCCGAGCGCACCCCCGCGTCCACGGGGTTGAGCGTGGCCGCCGCCACCTTGATCCGCACCTGCCGCGCACCCGGCTCCGGCACCTCGGTCTCCACGACCTCCACGGCCTCGGGCCCGCCGAACGTCGTCACCACAGCAGCTCGCATGACTGTTAACTCCCAAGTGTCACTGTTCGCTGAGGTATCTCCCCTGCTGCAACAACCCTAGGAAGAGCTACTATCTCTTGGTAAGTAGTTACCTGAAGGTGCGTACATACCCCCGAGGTGAGCCATGGCGACCAAGACCGCGGCCCAGCGGCGCGAAGAGGCCCGCATGGAATACGACGCGTTCCTCCGCGGCTGCCCCACCCACCAGCTCCTCGACCGCATCAGCGACAAGTGGGTCTGCCTCGTCCTCGCCGCCCTCTCCAACGGGCCCATGCGCTACAGCGACCTCGGCCGCAAGATCGCCGGAGTGAGCCCCAAGATGCTCACGCAGACCCTGCGCTCACTGGAACGCGACGGCCTCATCGCCCGCACGGTCACCCCGTCCGTCCCCGTCCGCGTCGACTACGAACTCACCCCGCTCGGCGGCAGCCTGTCCCACATGCTCACCGCGGTGAAGGACTGGGCGGAGACCCACATCGAGCAGGTCCACGAGGCGCGGGAGCGGTACGACGAGGAGAGCGAGAGCGCCCGGGCCTAGGCCTTCTCGGCGCGCAGCCGCGCGATCTGCTCCCCGCTGAACTCCACCGTCCGCCTCATATGCCCGATGATCAGGGCGAGTTCGGCCTCGTCCAGATCATCGAAGAGAGCCGACCAGCCACCGCTCAGCCGCTCCCACATCCGCCCGAACTCGGCAGTCTTCTCCGGCACGGTCGCCACCAGCACCCGCCGCCGGTCCCCCGCGTCCCGCTCCCGGACGACGTACCCCGCCCTCTCCAGCCGGTCCACCAGCCGCGTCGCCGACCCGGTCGTCAGCCCCGTCAGCTCCGCGATCCGGCCCGTCGTCACCGGACCGCCCTCCAGCGTGAGCAGATTCAGACACTGCAGATCGGTCGGGTGCAGGCCGAGGCGGTCGGCGACGGCCTGGTTGAACAGGGCGTACGAGGCCATATAGCGGCGGGACACCGCGGACAGCTCCTCGAGCAGCCGCGCCCGTGCATCGCCCGTCATCCCGCCCGCCCTTTCGTCTGCGCCGTGCAGAGATCGTACGACGCAGAAGTCGCCGTACGTCTAGAAGTAGTACTCGTCCCCGGTGTCCAGAACCAGCACCCGCTGCGGTTCACTGGCCCCGCTTCCGCTGCCCTGGCCGCCGTCCGCCACCGCGTCGATCTCCAGCAGCACCTGCGACGGTGCCTCCCGCAACTGCACCCGCAGACGGACCGGCTTGCCCACCCCCTTCGCGGCCAGCGCTCCGACGCGGCACAGCACCGCCCGCTCCTCCGAGCGCGCACACCCGTCCGGCAGCGTCTGCCGGTCGGCGAGCGGCTCCGACCAGAGCAACCGCACCGACGCGTCGGGCACGGCGGACGCCCCGTGATTGCGCGGCGTGAACCGTACGTCGACCCGGCCCGCGGCCAGGGACGCGGCACCGTGATAGGCGAGGTCGGCCTCCGGACCGGAGCCGGCGACAGCGAGCGAGGCCGCGCCGCCGATCATCATCAGGGCGGCACCGCACGCCGCCAGCACCCGCGTCGTTCTCATCCAGCCGACTCCTCACTCCACCGTGGTCGTACGGATGTATCCCACGCAGAGCGGGCCGCAGGCGCCGTCCATCAGGTGACGCGGGCACGGAAACGGGCACGGAAAGGGCACGGAAAGGGGCCATGCGAAGCTGCTGACATGCTCATCCTCCGCTCCGCCGCCCTCTTCGTCGTCGCCGCGCTCTTCGAGATCGGCGGCGCCTGGCTGGTCTGGCAGGGCCTGCGCGAGCACCGCGGCTGGCTCTGGATCGGCGGCGGCGTCCTCGCCCTCGGCGCCTACGGCTTCGTCGCCACCTTCCAGCCCGACGCCCACTTCGGCCGCATCCTCGCGGCATACGGCGGCATCTTCGTCGCCGGTTCGATCGCCTGGGGCATGGTCGCCGACGGCTACCGGCCGGACCGCTGGGACATCGCGGGCGCACTGATCTGCCTCGCGGGCATGGCGGTGATCATGTACGCGCCGCGCGGAGAGTGACGTAGGCCGTAAGTGACGCCGGTGACCTGGCGGCCTCAGACCGACAGCTCCTCGGGCAGCAGCCCGAGCTGCTCCAGGAACTCCAACTGATCGAAGTAGAGCCGATAGCTGACGATCCGGCCGTCCCGCACCGTCGCGAGATCAACCCCGCGGATCCTGATCTCCTTCTGCGTCGCGGGCAGGGACTCCCCCGAGGGCAACTGGATCGGACCGGTGTTCTTGCCGCTGAAGAACCCTTCGTCGATGGCGGTGTCCCCGAGCTCGTACGCGTTCACCGTCTCGAACGTCCCCTCAGGAACCGCGTCCGTCATCTGACGCCAGTACTCGACGATGTGGTCACGCCCGTGGATCTCCCCGCCGTCCGGCGTGATCGCGACCGCGTCCTCCGCATAGACCTCGGCGAGCGCCTTGAGGTCCGGCGAACCGGTGACCGCGTCCGTCAGCCGGTCCATCACGTCACGAGCCTCACCCATGGATCCACCTCCTGACTCGGGAGAGGACCACCCACTCCATTGTCCGCCCGAGCCCCGCGGTCCCGCCCCTCGAACCGGCACCCGGCCACCGCCTGCGCCCCGCCTATCCTGGCCGGAGGCACACACGAGTACGAACCACCCCTCTTGCCCCTCTGGAGCTGCCGTATGACCCCGCCCGCCGCATCCCGTATCGCCGTCATCACCGGTGCCAGCAGCGGAATCGGCGCCGCGACGGCACGGCAACTGGCGGCCGCGGGCTACCGCGTCGTCCTCACCGCCCGCCGCAAGGACCGCATCGAGGCACTGGCCGAGGAGATCAACCAGGCAGGCCACTCGGCCACGGCATACGCCCTCGACGTCACGGACCGCGAGGCGGTCGACGAGTTCGCGAGCGCCTTCCAGACGATCGGCGTCCTCATCAACAACGCCGGCGGCGCACTGGGCGCCGACCCGGTAGCGAACGGCGACCCGGCCGACTGGCGCCAGATGTACGAGACGAACGTCATCGGCACGCTCAACCTCACCCAGGCCCTCCTCCCCAAACTGGAGGCGAGCGGCGACGGCACGGTGGTCGTCGTCTCTTCCACGGCGGGCCACGCAACGTACGAAGGCGGCGCAGGCTACGTAGCCGCGAAGCACGGCGCCCACGTCCTCGCCGAAACCCTCCGCCTCGAAATCGTCGGCCGCCCCGTCCGCGTCATCGAAATCGCCCCCGGCATGGTCAAGACCGACGAATTCGCCCTGACCCGCTTCGACGGCGACAAGGAAAAGGCGGAAAAGGTCTACGAGGGTGTAGCCGAGCCCCTGACGGCCGACGACGTGGCCGACACGATCACCTGGACGGTAACCCGCCCCAGCCACGTGAACATCGACCTCCTCATCGTCCGCCCCCGCGCCCAGGCCTCCAACACCAAGGTGCACAGGGAGTTGTGATGCCGGAGAACGAAAAGACCGACCAGGACGACCGCGAACAGCGACAACTCGCCCTGGAAAAGAAACGCGAACGCATCGTCTGGTACTACCTCGCGTACTTCCTCTTCGGCATCCACATCGTCGCCTTCGTGATGATCTACGCGGTGACGCACGCGAAGTGAGAAGGGCTTCCCTACCCCGTCAGCCCTTCACACAGACGACCTGCTTGAGCTTCGCCACCACCTCGACGAGATCCCGCTGCTGATCGATGACCTGCTCGATCGGCTTGTAGGCACCAGGGATCTCGTCCACGACACCGGAGTCCTTGCGGCACTCCACGCCCCGCGTCTGCTCCTCCAGGTCCTTGGTCGAGAAGCGCCGCTTGGCCGCGTTGCGGCTCATGCGCCGACCGGCGCCGTGCGAGGCCGAGTTGAAGGACAGCGGGTTCCCGAGGCCCTTCACGATGTACGAACCCGTGCCCATCGAGCCCGGGATGATCCCGTACTCGCCGGAGCCGGCCCGGATCGCGCCCTTGCGGGTCACCAGCAGGTCCATGCCCTCGTACCGTTCCTCGGCCACGTAGTTGTGGTGCGCGCTGATCTCCGGCTCGAAGGCCGGCTTGGCCTTCTTGAACTCCTTGCGGATCACGTCCTTCAGGAGCGCCATCATGATCGAGCGGTTGTACTTCGCGTACTCCTGCGCCCAGAACAGGTCGTTCCGGTAGGCCGCCATCTGCGGGGTGTCCGCGACGAAGACGGCGAGGTCACGGTCGACCAGGCCCTGGTTGTGCGGAAGCTTCTGGGCCACGCCGATATGGTGCTCGGCCAGCTCCTTGCCGATGTTCCGAGAGCCGGAGTGGAGCATGAGCCAGATCGATCCGTCATCACCTATGCACACTTCTGTGAAGTGATTTCCGGATCCGAGCGTTCCCATCTGCTTTGTGGCGCGTTCCTGACGGAATTTGACCGCTTCAGCAACCCCATCAAACCGCCCCCAGAAGTCGTCCCACCCCCCGGTAGCGAACCCATGGAACCGCCCCGGATCAACGGGATCGTCATGCATCCCCCGTCCCACCGGAATCGCCTGCTCGATCTTCGACCGCAGCCGAGACAGATCCCCCGGCAGATCATTCGCCGTCAGAGACGTCCTCACCGCCGACATCCCGCACCCGATGTCCACCCCCACCGCCGCAGGACAGACAGCCCCCCGCATCGCGATGACGGACCCGACCGTCGCGCCCTTGCCGTAGTGGACATCCGGCATGACCGCCAGCCCCTTGATCCAGGGCAGGGTCGCCACGTTCCGCAGTTGCTGGAGTGCACCCTCGTCGACCGTCGCCGGGTCGGTCCACATGCGGATGGGTACCTTCGCGCCCGGCATTTCCACGTACGACATATCGTCCTCAATCCCCCGTAAGTGCAACAGAAGTCTTTAATCGCAAAACCAGCGCCAAGGTCAACGAAAGGGACAACGGACCGGCGTCCACGGCGTTGCGTGCGATACACATTGTCTCCAGCGGGCACCCCCGCGCGGCAAGCGATTAACCAGCGGGGACACTGGCAGAGCGGCCGGGCGGGCCCCAGCAAGAGACACCGTCGAGAGGAACCTCACCGTGCAGCGGAAGGCGTACGTATCCGGCGTCGCGGCGCTCCTCGCGGCGCTGTTGGCCGGCTGCACCGGCGGCTCGGACGGCGGCGGCGCGACGGACAACTCCAACCCCGGCGACACGGGCACCGCGGCGGCCGAGGCTCAGCCGGGCCGCTACCGCACGCTCCCGGAACCGTGCGGTGCCGTGAGTCAGGAGACCCTCGACTCGCTGCTCCCCGGCATCAGGCAGCTGACGGACGAGGAGCAGCGCGAGAACGCCTACGCGGGCGACCCCACGCAGACGTTCGACACGGACCGCAAGGTCGGCTGCCGCTGGAAGGTCGAGTCGACGGAGGCCACGGACCACCTGCTCGTCGACTTCGAGCGGGTGGTGTCGTACGACAACGCCGTCAGCGACGACAGCGAGGCGGAGTCGCTGTTCGCGACGAAGGAGGAGGCGGCCGACCTCCCCGAGCCGACGGTCTCGGCCACGGAGTCGGAATCGGAGGCGGACGCCGAGTCGGTGTCTCCGTCCGACTCTGCGTCCCAGTCCTCCTCCCCACCCTCGTCCCCCTCCACATCCCCCTCCGGCTCCTCCTCCGCCGATCCCAGCTCCACCGCCGGCTCCTCCCCCTCCGCCACCCCGTCCGACCTCCAGCCCCGCCTCCTCGACGGGCTCGGCGACGAGGCGTTCCTGGACGACGTGTTGAGCAGCGCCGGTTCGACGGCTCGGCAGCGCACGGTGACTGTGGCGTTCCGCACGTCGAATGTGATCGTGACGATCCAGTACGAGGAGCAGCCGGCGACGGTCGGCATCGTGCCGGACAGCAAGGAAATGCAGGACAGGGCGCAGAAATTGGCTTCTCAGCTGGCGGACTCGCTGGCCGACTAGCGTGCCGTACGGCCTCTTTGCAAAGCAGTCGAACGAGGAACACACAAGTCCTTCACCGCGTACCGTGGCCCCTCGGACCCGATCCGACCGCAGGAACCTCAGCGTCCCCGGACCCGATCCGACGGCAGGAGCACGAGCGTCATGAGTGAAGGAACCATGCAGCGACGAGCACAGCTAGACCAGGGTGACCAGCGTGACCGGCGGGGGAAGCGTCTCGGCCGCGTCCTTGTGTGCGCGGCCGCGGTCCCCGTGATGCTGATCGCCGCCGGCTGCTCCTCCGACTCCGGCTCCGGCTCTGGTTCCGACAGTGCCGACGAGGGCAAGAGCGCGGCCGGCGGGGCGTCGGCGTCCGCGAGCCCGTCGCCGACGGTTCAGGCGGCGGCGTACGCCAAGCTTCCGGAGCCCTGTTCGGTGTTGGCGAAGAAGACGCTGGGCGATCTGGTGCCGAAGGCCAAGACGTCCGGCAAGGAGGGCAATTCGGACGACGCCTCGTCACGCGGCAACTGTTCCTGGAGCAGCCTGGACGACAACGGCGTGAAGGGCTCGCAGTTCCGCTGGCTGAATGTCTCCCTGCTCCGCTTCGACTCGGACACGACACGTGGTGCCGGCGACGAGCAGGCTCAGGAGTACTACGACAAGCAGGTCCAGACCGCCCAGTCGGCGGAGGGTGCGAAGGGCGTCAAGTCCGAGCCGGTCACCGGCACGGGCGACGCGGCGACGGCGGTGCGCTACGACCTGAAGAAGAAGGAGGGCTCCTTCAAACAGCAGACGGTCGTGGTGCGGGTCGAGAACGTCGTCGTCACCGTCGACTACAACGGCGCGGGCCTGGCGGGCGAGAAGACCCCGAGCGCGACGGATCTGCTGAAGGACGCTCAGAAGGCGGCGAAGGAGGCGGTGGCGGCGGTGTCGTCCGCCAACGGCTCTGCGGCGAGCAGTTCACCGTCGGCGTCGAAGAGTGCCTCTCCGTCGAAGTCCGCGGCGAAGAAGAACTGACCGTCACATCGGGCCCAACTCGCAGCAGAACACAACCATTTGGCGGGGCCCGGTATCCCTCTGGGACCGGGCTCTCACGTCCCGGCAACCCGCGCGCCGTACACATGTGCCACCCTGTTGCGCGCAACGACTTGCATGGGGAGGGGAGTACGGGTGGCCGCGCCACTGCAGCTGACACGGATGCACCGGGTTCTGATCGGCGTGGTCGTCTTCGGTGCCGTCATCATCGCCGGCATCGGCTTCGCGGGTTCGTATGCCGCTGTCCGCGAACTGGCCCTCCAGAAGGGCTTCGGGAACTTCAGTTACGTCTTCCCGATCGGCATCGACGCGGGCATCTGCGTCCTCCTCGCCCTGGATCTGCTCCTCACCTGGATACGGATACCCTTCCCGCTCCTGCGCCAGACGGCGTGGGTGCTGACGGTGGCGACGATCGCCTTCAACGGCGCGGCGGCCTGGCCGGACCCGCTGGGTGTGGGCATGCACGCGGTGATCCCGATCCTGTTCGTGGTCTCGGTCGAGGCCGCCCGCCACGCGATCGGCCGCATAGCGGACATCACGGCGGACAAGCACATGGAGGGGGTCCGCATGACGCGCTGGCTCCTCTCCCCCGTGCCCACGTTCCTCCTGTGGCGCCGGATGAAGCTCTGGGAGCTGCGCTCCTACGACCAGGTCATCAAGCTCGAGCAGGAACGCCTCGTCTACCAGGCCCGCCTCCGCTCCCGCTTCGGCCGCGGCTGGCGCCGCAAGGCCCCGGTCGAGTCCCTGATGCCTCTACGGCTGGCCAAGTACGGCGTCCCCTTGGCGGACACGGCCCCGGCGGGCTTGGCGGCGGCGGGCATAGAGCCGGCACTGCTACCTCCGGCGCCGAAGCCGGAAATCGACGCCGCAGCTGCGGGCAGTCGTGCCGCTGGGGCGGCACGGGTGGGCGCAGCGGCACCTCCCAGCGAGCAGCGCCTGGAGCTGGACAGCAACCAGGACGCCGAGCAGCTGCACAACGCACCCGAACTGGACCAGAACCCCTGGCTACACGCCCGGGACCCCCAGTCCATCGAGTACCACGGCGGCTACGACCCGACGTACGACCCGGATGCCGCGTACGCCCAGTGGTACGCGGAACAACAAGAAGCCGAGCAGTACAGCGAGCCCGTTCCTCAGGCACCCCAGGCACCCCAGACCCCCCTGGAGAGCCCGATGGAGGAGACCGGCAGTTTCCCCATCCCGGTGAGCCCCGGCCGTACCCGCGAACTCGGCGAGGGCGGCGGCACGTCCGCTCCCGAGCCGACCGAAGAGGACTACTACCAGGTCTTCAAGAAGTCGATAGGCGGCACCGGCTACCCGACGCCGCGCGAGTTCAGCGAGAACGTGGAGGCGGAGTTCGGCGCCGCGCTCCTGCCGGACGAGGCCAAGCGCATGGTCGCCCGGTTCACGAAGCTCTACAACGCGGAGCTGGAAGAGAACCACATCGCCTGACGCGCAGCAGAAAGCGGAAAGGGGAAAGGGGGCCCTCGCCGGAGGGCCCCCTTTCCCGTACCGCTTACTCGTTACTCATTACTCGCCGAGCAGACGCCGCACCCGCTCCTGCCCCACCGCCAGCAGCAGCGTGGGCAGTCGCGGCCCGGTGTCCCGCCCCACCAGCAGGTGGTACAGCAGGGCGAAGAAGGAACGCTGGGCGGTCTTGATCTCGGCCGGCAGTTCCTTGGGCGTGGCGTCGGCGGGGAATCCGGCCTGCACCTTGGGCACGCCGTACACGAGGTGGGTGAGCCCGTCGAGCGACCAGTGGTCGGCGAGCCCGTCGAGCAGCAGTCGTACGGACTGCTGGGACGCCTCGTCGAGAGACTTCAGCAGCTCGGCGTCGGGCTCGTCCCGCACGATGGTGCGCTGGTCGGCGGAGACGTGCGTGTTGATCCAGGCCTCGGCCTTGTCGAACCGCGGCCGTACCTCGTCCAGCGACCCGAGCGGCTGCTCCGGATCCAGTTCGGAGAGGATCCGCAGCGCCTGGTCCGCGTGCCCGGCGGTGATGTCGGCGACGGACGCGAGGGTCCGGTACGGCATCGGCCGCGGCGTGCGCGGCAGCTCACCGCCGGCGGTCCGCACGGCACGCGAGTGCGCGGCGATGTCGGCGGGCAGCGCGGACCCGTCCGCCACCTTCGCGTCCAGCTTGTCCCACTCGTCGTAGAGCCGCTGGATCTCCTGGTCGAAGGCGATCTTGAAGGACTGGTTGGGACGACGCCGGGCGTAGAGCCAGCGCAGGAGCTGCGGCTCCATGATCTTCAAAGCGTCGGCAGGGGTCGGCACCCCGCCCCGCGACGAGGACATCTTCGCCATGCCGCTGATGCCCACGAACGCATACATCGGCCCGATCGGCTGCTTGCCGCCGAAGATCCCGACGATCTGCCCGCCCACCTGGAAGCTGGAACCCGGCGACGAGTGGTCGACCCCGCTCGGCTCGAACACAACCCCCTCGTACGCCCACCGCATCGGCCAGTCGACCTTCCAGACCAGCTTGCCGCGGTTGTACTCGCTCAGCCGGACGGTCTCGGCGAAGCCGCAGGCGTTGCAGGTGTACGACAGCTCGGTGGTGTCGTCCTCGTAGGAGGTGACGGTGGTGAGGTCCTTCTCGCAGTTGCCGCAGTAGGGCTTGTACGGGAAGTACCCGGCGGAGCCGAAGGAACCGTCGTCCTCGGCGGCGGCGCCCGACCCTTCGGCGGCTTCCAGCTCGGCCTCGTCGACGGGCTTCTGCGACTGCTGCTTCTTGGCGGGGGCCTTCTTGGTCCGGTACTGGTCGAGGATCGCGTCGATGTCGCCGCGGTGCCGCATGGCGTGCAGGATCTGCTCCCGGTACACCCCGGAGGTGTACTGCGCGGTCTGGCTGATCCCGTCGAACTCCACGCCCAGCTCGGCCAGCGACTCGATCATCGCGGCCTTGAAGTGCTCGGCCCAGTTGGGGTGGGCGGAGCCCTTGGGGGCGGGGACGGAGGTCAGCGGCTTGCCGATGTGCTCGGCCCACGACTCGTCGACCCCGGCGACGCCCGCCGGCACCTTCCGGTACCGGTCGTAGTCGTCCCAGGAGATCAGGTGCCGGACCTGGCGGCCCCGCCGCCGGATCTCGTCCGCGACGAGATGCGGGGTCATCACCTCACGCAGGTTCCCCAGGTGGATGGGCCCTGACGGCGACAGCCCGGACGCGACGACGACCGGTTTGCCCGGGGCCCGACGCTCCGACTCCTCGATGACCTCATCCGCGAAACGGGAGACCCAGTCGGTGGTCTCGGTGCTCTGAGCCACGATCGGCACGTCCTTCTTTCTCCTGAAGCAGCCGGTACGGTCAACGGCTGGCGCCCCCATTCTCCCAGCTCCGACGGCAACAGCGAAAACGCCTTTTCAAGAGCGCCCCGACAGGGGCGCGGGGCTGTATCGATTTGCGGCTCCGCCGCGTGGGCGCGACAAGCCCCACCGCCCCGCAGCCGAAAAACCGCTTTACCCCCCATGGGATACTGACCGTGTCTATCCAACCCACGAGGAGAACGGCTCCCACCCCATGGCCTCGGTCACGTCCCTCACCGCTTCCGTCAACCAGCGCCTCGCCGACGCCCTCGCTTCCGCCCTCCCGGAAGCCGACGGAGTCGACCCGCTGTTGCGACGCAGCGACCGGGCCGATTTCCAGGCCAACGGCATCCTCGCGCTGGCGAAGAAGGCGAAGGCGAACCCGAGGGAGCTGGCGACGCAGGTCGTCTCCCAGATCACCACCGGCGACGTGATCAAGGACGTCGAGGTCTCAGGACCCGGCTTCCTGAACGTCACGATCACGGACAAGGCGATCACGGAGAACCTGGCCGCGCGCTACAGCGACGACTCGAGTCGCCTGGGCGTGCCACTGAAGCAGAACCCCGGCGTCACGGTGATCGACTACGCCCAGCCGAACGTGGCCAAGGAGATGCACGTAGGCCACCTCCGCTCCGCGGTGATCGGCGACGCCCTCCGCGGCATGCTCGACTTCACCGGCGAGAAGACGATCGGCCGGCACCACATCGGCGACTGGGGCACCCAGTTCGGCATGCTCATCCAGTACCTGATCGAGAACCCGGGTGAGCTGGCCCCGCCGTCCGAGGTGGACGGCGAGCAGGCGATGAGCAACCTGAACCGGGTCTACAAGGCGTCGCGCGCGGTGTTCGACTCGGACGACGACTTCAAGGAGCGGGCGCGGAAGAGGGTCGTCGCCCTGCAGTCCGGCGACAAGGAGACGCTCGACCTGTGGCAGCAGTTCGTGGACGAGTCGAAGGTCTACTTCTACTCGGTCTTCGAGAAGCTGGACATGGAGGTCCGGGACGAAGAGATCGTCGGCGAGTCCGCGTACAACGACCTGATGCCGGAGACGGCGAGGCTGCTGGAGGAGACCGGCGTCGCTGTGCGGTCCGAGGGCGCGCTGGTGGTCTTCTTCGACGAGATCCGCGGCAAGGACGACCAGCCGGTGCCGCTGATCGTGCAGAAGGCGGACGGCGGCTTCGGCTACGCGGCGAGCGACCTCTCCGCGATCCGGAACCGTGTCTTCGACCTGCACGCGACGACGCTGCTCTACGTCGTGGACGTACGCCAGTCCCTGCACTTCAAGATGGTCTTCGAGACGGCCCGCCGGGCGGGCTGGCTCACCGAACACGTCACCGCGCACAACATGGGCTACGGCACGGTGCTCGGCGCGGACGGCAAGCCGTTCAAGACGCGTGCGGGTGAGACGGTGAAGCTGGAGGACCTCCTCGACGAGGCGGTCCAGCGGGCCGCCGAGGTCGTACGGGAGAAGGCGCAGGACCTCACCGAGGACGAGATCCAGGAGCGGGCCGCTCAGGTCGGCATCGGCGCCGTGAAGTACGCGGACCTGTCGACGTCCCCGAACCGGGACTACAAGTTCGACCTGGACCAGATGGTGTCGCTGAACGGCGACACGTCCGTCTACCTCCAGTACGCGTACGCCCGTATCCAGTCGATCCTCCGCAAGGCGGGAGACGTACGACCGTCCGCCCACCCGGAACTCGAACTCGCCCCGGCGGAGCGGGCGCTGGGCCTGCACCTGGACGCGTTCGGCGACACGGTCTTCGAGGCGGCGGCGGAGTACGCCCCGCACAAGCTCGCGGCGTACCTGTACCAACTGGCGTCCCTGTACACGTCGTTCTACGACCAGTGCCCGGTCCTGAAGGCCGACACCCCGGAGCAGACCCAGAACCGCCTGTTCCTGTGCGACCTGACGGCCCGGACCCTGCACCAGGGCATGGCCCTGCTGGGCATCAGGACGCCTGAGCGGCTCTGAAGCAGCTCAGCCGCGCTGGATACCGCTGGTGTCCTCGAGGATCCCGCGGCGCCCGCTCTGGGTCTGCACGACCAGTGCGGGGCCGCGCTGCTCCACCGCCAGGTACCAAGTGCCTGGCACAAGCTCGGCCACGGGTGCCGGACCGCCGCCCTCAGGCATGATTTGCCTGGCCTCCGGTACCGCCAACCAGAACGGTCTGAACGGCTCGGCGCTCGTGTCCGCCTGCGGACTCGGCATCATCTCCCCAGAGGGCTCGGGCGCGGACGTGTTCTCGGGCGAGGGCGCCTCCTCGTCGAGATCGTCGTGGTCGCCGTCAATCAGTCCGAGAAATTCCGCCACGCTCCTCATGGCGCCACCGGGCGCGCGTCGGCGTGGGGCTTGTGGCCCGCCTGAGAAGCGGCGGCCCATGAGCTCGACGACAGGCACAGACCTGGAAGTGCCGTCCTGAGAGGCCGGTCCCCCATCCCTGCCCGTCTGTTCCCCACCTCCCCCCGCCAAGGTGGACTGCTCGGCAGTGGCCTCCGGGTTTTCTCCGGCGGACTTGAGTACGTCGATGTGGTCGGCTCCATGCGGGACGGGCGCGATGCCGCGAACGCTCTCCTTCGCCTGGGCGACGATCCTGTCGGCCTCCGCCAAGGCCTCCATGACGACCTTCTCGGCGGACCTCCCGGAGGCCCGTGCCTCCACGGCCCACCTCTCGGCGAGCGCCCTGGCGGTATCCGCCTCGTGTACTGCGCCGCCGACCAGCCTGCGGGCATGCTGCCGCGCCTCCTCGACGAATCTTTTCGCCTCCGCACGGGCGTCGTCCAGGGCTTGCTCGCGTGCCCGCTCCGCCGCAGCCATGTCCTCGCTGATCTGCGCCTCGACAGCCTGCCGGCGCAGTTCCAGCTCATGCTCCGCATGTATGCGCCGACGAGCGGCCTCGTCGGTGGCCGCCTTCAGGAGGCGGTCAGCCTTCAGCCGCGCCGCCGTCAGCAGCCGCCCGGGAACGGAGGCGGTGTGCACCAGCCGGGCCGTCTCCAGTAAGTCGTCCCGGGACTGCAGGACGGCCTGGTCGACCAGCAGCGCGCACAGGGCGTCGCAGACGACGGCCGCGTCCGCTGGGCGGTCCTCCGGGCGCTTGGCGAGGAGGTTCAGGATGAGGTCGTTCAGGAGGCTCGGGAGACCCTCCGCATACCACCCCGGCGACTCCGGAGTCTCCTCCATCTGCTTCCGCAGCACCGCCCACTGGCTGCTCCCGGTGAACGGCGGCCGCCCCGTGACCGCGTGATACAGCAGACACCCCAACGAGTACAGGTCGCTGCGGTGATCGATGGCGCGGTCACCGTCCGCCTGCTCGGGAGACATGTACGGCGGCGACCCCAACGGCACTCCCGTGACGGTGAGTTCACGCGCCCCGATCGTCTCGCCCATGAACTTCGCGACCCCGAAGTCGAGGACCTTCACCGTCCCGTCCGGGGTGAGCAGGGCGTTCGCGGGCTTGATGTCCCGGTGGACAACTCCCTGCGCGTGCGCCGCGGACAACGCCTCCGCGATCTGCGCGCCCCACCCCACGGCGAGCGGCCAGGTGGGCGTCGATTCGGCGAACCGCCGGTGCAGGGGCACCCCGTGCACGAGTTCCATCACCAGAAAGAGGGTCTGACGCCCGTCGACCGCCACCTCACCCCAGTCGTGCACGGTGACGATGTTCTGGTGGGACAGCCGCCCCGCCAGCTGCACCTCACGCTGGAACCGGGCCTGCGTCTCCGCCTCGTCCATGCCGTACTGCGGATGCACGACCTTGACGGCGACATCCCGCCGCATCCGTTCGTCCTGGGCGGCCCACACCTGCCCCATCCCCCCGGCACCCAGCCGGTCCCCGATCCGAAACCGCTCGGCGAGCAGTACGCCCTGCACCGGTCCCCTCCCCCGTCGGCAGTTCGCCACCGCCGCACGACGGTCTGGCCCACAACTCAGCTACGAGTATGGCCCTTCATGAACCCGACCTCATGAACCCGACGAGTTGCCCGAGCTCCCGTACGACCCGCCCGCCTGCCGCCGCAGCCGCCGTGCCTCCTCCTCGATGCGGCGTACGACATCGCCCGCGCCCGCGGTGTCGTCCAGCCCGCTGGCGAGGAGCTGCGCGGCGAGAGTGTCGAAGTAGTGGGCGGTGACCAGAAGCCGGTCCTCCAGGTCGAAGGTCGACCTGGCGTTCAGCGGGACGTTGTTGGCCTCGTCGAGAACCCGGTTGATCTGCCGGCTGATCTCGTCCTGGGCGTCCTGGGCCAGGTCCACGGCCCGCCCGGTCTGGGCGAGGATGGAGTGGCAGGAGCGCCGCAGTTCCTGGACCAGCCGGTGGTCGCGGGTCGGAGTGGTCAGCCCGGTGACGTCGGCCCCCTGGAAGCTGCCCTGGACGACGCGGGGAAGGTCCATGTCAAAGGCCCCCCCGGCGAAGTGCCGCAGATCGATCGCGCTGGTCGCCCCGAGCGCCGCCCGGAAGCAGGGATGGACGTGGAACTCCGTCTCGTGCGCCTGCACGGGCAGGTCGTCGTCCCCGGCGAACACCACGTCGTTGCCGCGGCGCACCCCGAGGAAGCCCACCGCGTAGAGGACGTCGACGACGCCGGAAAGCGTGAGCGCGTCGGCGTACGCGGGGAACAGCCGGTGCAACGATTCGGCCGCCGCCTCGAAGCGGGTGGCGAGTGCGGCCCGGGTGACGACGTACCCCGTGTTCTGGAAGAGCGGGAACAGATGCTTCAGGAAGGGATGCGCGACCAGATACTCCAGCGCCAGATCCTTCAGCTTCCAGTCGGAGAACTGCCGCCCCGCCTGCAGCACATCCCCCTCCGTGATCCGCTCCCGCCCATGGATCAACCAGGCCGTCTCCTGGCAGAGGTTGAGGAACTGGATGGCGTCCCGCGGCCGGGGCAGACACCGCCGGAACACATAGCTCGCGGTCTCCTCCCCCTCCACCACCGCCGGAAACAGCTCTCCCCACAGCAGCTCGGCGGTCATCTCCGCCCCCACGGAGGCCCGCGCCCGAGCCAGCGCGAGATCCCGCAACGCCTGCTGGGTCCACGTGATCCGCAGCTCGTCGCCCCGGAACTTGTCACCTTCCCCGAAGGACAGCGAGTCGTAGATGTCCGCGCGCAGAAACAGCAGGAACCGCACGGCACCGCCGTAGAGGCTGACCGCGTGCTTCGCGGCGAGCAGCAGCCCGATCACCATCGAGTTGCTGTCCGACTCGGCGGACCACACCAGCTCCAGTTGGTCGACCATGAGCAGCAGCGGACCGTGCTCACCGGCGCAGCCGAGGTCGGTGAAGGCCTTGGCCACGCCCTGTTCGACGACCTCCAGCTGCCGGGCGGCCTGCGCGCCCTCCGACGGGGCCGACGCGAGGTCGAGCCCCGCCTTGACCCCGAACGCCTCCAGGGACAGCGAGGTCTGCAGTCCCCGTGCCCCCTGCGCGAGCCGGTCCCCGAGCCGCCCGCCCGACCCCGACTCCCCGTTCTGCTTCAGAAACCGCGCCAGCGCCTTCACCGAGTCGGGCTTGCGGCGGTGTGCGTCCTTGGCGTGCGTCACCAGATGACGAGCGGCATGTACGGCGAACACATACCGCCAGATCAACGACTTCGCCGAGTCCCCCGGCAGCCCCTGCAACTCGAACCGCCGGATCTCCTCCCCTGCGGTCTCGTCGGGGGTCACCAGCACGGTCCCAGCATGCTGCCCGCCGTCCGCCGACAACTGCATGCAGATCGCGCTCTTGCCGGACCCCTTGCGCCCGATGATCAGCATCTTCCGCCCGGACAGCGCCGCACGATAGGCCGCGTTGGGCAGAAACCCGCCGCGCAGCAACAGCCCTTCGGTCACATCCCGTTCGGCGTCCTCACGCCCGAAGTGCAGCCGCGCGAGTACGGGCTCGTCAGCCATCCCGTCCCCCTATATGTCGCCCCGTAGGCCGACACGGTATCGGCACGGCCCACCGTCACGGGACAGACGAACTCACACCACACCCCTTTCCCCAACTCCCGTTCCCGCACCCCCCATCCATCACTCAGCGCGGCGACGAGCAGCAACCCCCGCCCACCCTCGTCCCGCTGCTCCACGACACGCGGCACCCCGCCCCCGCTGTCGTGCACCTCCACCCCCAACACGCGCCCGTCGTACCGCAGGAACAGCCGCAACTGCCGTCCGGGCGGTACGCCGTGCATCAACGCGTTGGTCACCAGCTCGCTCACACAGAGCAGTACGTCGTCCGCGCGCGGGCTTCCGGCAAGGCCCCACCCGGCAAGCGTCTCGGCCGCGAACCGCCGGGCGGCGGGCGCGGATCGCCGGTCTCGGGGGAAGAACTTCTCGCGCAGCGGCGGGAGTTGGATCGTCTCATTCACGGGACGAGAGTTGCGGAGAGTGACTAGCGTTGATCACCCGGTGAACCCGTACGGATTTTTTGTACGGGCTCGTACCCGGTGACGTACGTGTGCCCTGGGGGATTGAGACCAGCATGAGCGCGAAGAGGCCGCCGCGGCCGAAGAACCTGACGTCGATGAAGATGCTCGGCAAGCAACTCTCGGCTGCGCGCCGCGCCGCGGGCTACACCCAGCGAGAGCTGGGGGACCTGGTCAAGCTGGACGAGGAGACGATCGCGTCGATCGAGCAGGGCCGGAGGTCTCTCAAACCGGACCTGGCGGCGCTGTTGGACGACATCCTCCAGACCAAGGGGATGCTGTCGGTGGGGGTGGCGAACCTGCCGGAGATCGACCAGTTCCCGATGTGGGCGGAGCTGTATATGCAGCATGAGCGGGAGGCGATTGCGCTGTCGTGGTACGACAACGCGGTGCTTCCCGGCCTCCTTCAGACCGAGGCATACGTCAGGGCCGTCCTGCGCAACCGCGTTCCCGCGTATGACGAGGACGAGATCGAGACCCGCACGGCAGCCCGCCTGGAACGCCAGGAGATCCTGCACCGCAAGAACCCGCCGACGCTGAGCTTCATCGTGTGGGAGCCGGTACTGCACATGATGATCGGCGGGGCGGAGGTGCGGTTGGAGCAGCTGCGGCATTTGCGGGCGGTGGCTGAACTGCCCTGCGTGTCGCTGCAGTTCCTGCCGTTGAACAGCCCGTACAACGCAGGGCTCGCCGGTCCCTTCATCGTCCTCGAAACGCCGGACCACCAGCACCTCGCGTACACCGAATCCCAGCGCGGAAGCCAGTGGGTTTCCGGCGCAGATGAGGTGTCTTTCCTGGCGCGCAAGTATGCGATGCTGCGGACACAGGCCCTGACCACACAGGACTCGAAGGGCTTGCTCGACCGCTTGCTAGGAGAGCAATGAGCACCGAAGCGCTTCAGTGGTTCAAGTCGACCTATAGCAGCGACGAAGGCGGCGCGTGCGTCGAGGTAGCCACCTGCCCCCACGCCATCCACATCCGAGACTCCAAGAACCCCGAGGAAAGCGGCCCCACCTTCACTGCCTCCCCCGAGGCCTGGGCCGCTTTCACGGAGTACGCCGCCCGCTGAGCCGAAGCGTCAGGCGTGGGCCGGCACGAACTTGGGGTTCGGGCCGTACTTGTTGGTGTCCTCACCGTCCGCGCAGAGGAAGACCAGCATCACGATCAGGCCGACGAGCGGGACGATGCTGATGAGGACCCACCAGCCCGTGCGGCCGGTGTCGTGCAGCCGACGGACCGCGACACCCAGAGCCGGCAGGAAGAGCGCGACGGTGAGGATGGGGACGAGGACGTTCGAGCCGATGACGGCCATGTCGACGACCGTCAGCACGATGGCGATGACCGTGTAGATCAGCGTGAACATCCAGTATTCCTTGCGGCGCGCACGCCCGCTGAACACCGCGTACTTCTTGAGAACCTCGACGAACCAGTTCATGTAATCCCCCCTGGGATCGATGCTTGAGCCTCACCGATCGGATCCGGCCAGAGGCAGAACGTACGGAGCTGACGGGTTCTCGTCAACGCGGTAAACGTCCCTGCTCAGCGGGGTGTTCGGGGCAAACCCAAAGGCGTATTCGGGACAGAACCATCCAAGGTCACCGATGATTCCGTCGCCCGCCTGCGAACCGTGTGCGATTCGTGTCCCGTCCTACGCCGCTTCGAAGCCGGAACGATCTCGAACCGTTGTCAGTGGTCGGCCTTACAGTCTGTGACATGGCGACACTTCCCAACCCGCTGCCCACGCTCGCGGCCGATCCGAGCGGTCGTGCGCTCGGGCTCACGCTTCCGCCGGGGCGACTGATCGACGCGACCGACGAAGGCCCTTGGCATGAGCCGTTGTTGTGGCATGCCGAGACGCCCGCGTCGGTGGGCGTCTGGACGAAGCTGGGCGCGCCGACCGCGCGGGCCGGGCTGCTGCCGGTGCTGATAGAGACCGGTGGCGGTCAAGGCGGCCCGGAGGACTGGGACTTGATGCCGGGAGGGGTGTCGTATCCGGGTGATCACGACGCGGACGAGGTGCTGGAGGAGCTGTGGGAGGACTGCGAGGGAGAGGACGGCGAGGAGTGGCCCGGCCTCGCCGAAATCCCCGACCCCTCAGCCGACTCCACCGAAGCAGCCGAACCCGCCGACCCCGACTCCGCCGCCGCCGAGATCGCGGACTCGCTCCTCCTCGCGGGCGGCGGCCCGTTCAAGGACCCGCACCTCGCCCTGGTCCCCGCGCGCCGCAGTGCGGACATACCGGCGGCGATCGGCTGGTCGGGCCCGGCGAACCATGAGAGCGACGTGGCCCGGCTGTGCGCCGTACTCCGCTCCTGGGAGGACCGCTTCGGCATACGGGTCGTGGCGCTCGGCTTCGACCACCTGCTGGTGTCCGTCGCGGCCCCGCCCTCGACCCAGGCCGACGCAGAGGCACTAGCCGCCGAGCACTTCGCGTTCTGCCCGGACAACATCTGGCAGAGCAGCGACACCACCCTGCGCGCCTACGCCGAGCGCCGCCTCCTCAACCAGCCGGCCTGGCACTTCTGGTGGGACTGAGAGGGACCGAGCGAGGACCGAGTCGAGTCACCTCAGCAGTGTCATGGTGCCGGGGGCGGCGACCAGGAACTCCTCGTCCAGGATCCGGCGTGCCTCCGCCTCCTGCGTCACCTCCCGCTCCGTCACCGTGCCGTCGGCGCGCGTCTCGGTGACGAGACGGCCATAGAAGTGGAGGTGACGTTCGGCGGTGGTGCGCTGGACGTAGAGCTCCTGGGTGAAGGGAGAGCGCGGGTTCGTCGCGACATGCCAGTTGATGACCTCGAAGTCAGGCTTCTCGAACGGCTCCAGGGTGAAGGCGTACTGGTCCACCCAGCCCCCGGACCGCTCCTCGTGGGCCTGAAGCATCCACATGTCCAGCGGACCCCGGTGCGGTACCCGCACCAGCCGGTGCCGCCGCCCGGCATCCCGGAACTCCGTGTCCGCCCGCAAGGGCACCGGCTCCAGCAGCGCGCCGATCGCCCCGAAGCCGACGTCGGCGAGGTAGGGCTGCGGATCGCCCGGAGCCTCCACCAGCAGGGCCATGTGGGTGCGAGGGCGGCTCTCGAGGCTGTCCGCGCCGAGGGTGACGCGGGCCGTCAACCGGGTCAGGCGGAAACCCAGCGCGTCCAGCGCGAGCGAGAACAGCGTGTTGTGCTCGTAGCAGTAGCCACCGCGCCGGCTGTGGACCAGCTTGGCCATCAGGTCGGCGGGGTCGAGGGAGGGCGCCGTACGACGCAAGGCGTCCAGGTTCTCGAACGGGATGGCCCGCATGTGCGCCAGATGCACACCTTTCAGCGTCGCCAGGTCCGCACGCCGCTCCCCCTCCCAGCCGATCCGCTTGAAGTACGCGTCGAGGTCGAATCCCGCGGTTTCCACGATTGGCTCGGACATGCCCCCACCGTAGGCACGCCGCTCACCCGGCGGCTGCCGCCCCAGGCAGGAACGGACGCCGGTCTTTCGTCCTAGTCCCAGCCTGCCCCCGTCCCATCTCCTCCCCGCAAACCCCTCCCCAGCCTCCGCAGCCCCTCCCCGATCTGCTCCGGCGTCTGCGTCACAAAGCACAGCCGCAGCGTCGACCGCTCCGGCTCACCGGCGTAGAAGGGCGCGCCGGGGACGTAGGCCACGTCCTGCCGCACCACCTTCTCCAGCAGTGCGGTGGTGTCGTACGACTCCGGCAGCCGGGCCCAGAGGAACATGCCGCCCTCGGGCCGGTTCCAGGTCGAGCCGGGCGGCAGGGCGTCGGCCAGTCCCGCGAGCATGGCGTCGCGCCGCTCGCCGTAGGCGCGGGCGACGTGCGCCACGTGAGCGTCCAGGTCCCGGTCCGCCAAGTACCGGGCGGCGGCAAGCTGATTGACGGTCGGGGTGTGCAGGTCGGCGGCCTGCTTGGCGACCACGCAGGCGCGACGCAACGCGGCCGGTGCCCGCAGCCAGCCCAGCCGCAGACCGGGCGCCATGACCTTGGAGAACGAGCCGAGCAGGGCGGTACGGTCCTCGGCGCCCGGGTACGCGGCGATCCACGGCACCCGCTCACCCTCGAAGCGCAGCTCGCCGTACGGGTCGTCCTCGACGATCCACAGCCCGTGCCGGGCGGCGACGGACGCGACCGCGGCCCGGCGTTCAGCGGGCATGGTGCGACCGGTGGGGTTCTGGAAAGTAGGCACGGTGTAGAAGAGCTTCGGCCGCTCCCGCACCACCACTTCCTCCAGCGCCGCCGGATCCACCCCGTCCCCGTCACCGGGCACGGCCACCACCCGCGCGCCCGCGAAGCCGAAGGCCTGCAACGCCGCCAGATAGCAGGGGTTCTCGACGACGACCGTGTCCCCGGGTTCCAGCAGCGCCGTCGCCAGCAGGGACAGCGCCTGCTGCGAACCGGTCGTGACGAGCACGTCGTCGGCATCCGTGGCGAGCCCCCGCACCGACATACGCCCGGCGAGCGCGTCCCGCAGCCCCGGCTCACCCTCGGTCGTGGAGTACTGCAACGCCTGCGCGGGCACCTCCGCCAGTACCGCCTGATAGGCCGCCGCGATTCCCTCCACGTCGAACAGCTCCGGCGCCGGCAGCCCACCCGCGAAGTTGATCACCTCGGGCCGCGCGGTGACGGCCAGGATGTCCCGTACCGGCGAACCCCCGATCGAACGGGCCCGCGCGGCAAGCGGCGGCACAGGTGCGGGACGGGACGGCGCGGGCTCGACGGCGGTCACGTAGCGGCTCCTCGGGGACGATGACGACTCCTGCCCGCACCCTAAGGAACCACCTGTCACCTACAAGCAAGTTTCCGCGATACGGGACACAGCCCGGCCGGGAGAGCGGATCAGCCCCCGATTCCCGTCCCGTCCCGCATCCAAGGGAAGGAGCATCCCCCCAGCTCAGGCGCCGTCCCACCCCATCCCACGTCCCGAATCCCCCGACGACGCTGGCGGTCGTGGCCGATCACCACGCAAGCTGAAGCCCTCCCCGGAGACCCACCACCGAAAGGGCCACCATGTCCGCACGCCCCGCCGACCGAACCCGGCTGCTCGCCACGACGACGGCCGTACTCGCCGCACTCGTGCTCGCGGGCGCGCTCACAGGGTGCGAGGACGGCGAAGGCCTGCGCGACGAGGGCCCATCGGCCACGACCAGCTCGACGGCCTCCCTCACCCCGCCCTCGGTGTCCCCCTCACCGACGACCGACCAGAACGGCTAGTAGGCCCCTTAGGACCCGTCCCCGGCCGACTCGACCCACTCCTCGCCGCCGAGCGGGAACTCGTACGAGGGACGGCCGTTGTTGCCGCTCGTGCGGAACGGCTCACCGCCGTCGTCGACGACCACCGTGCCCTGCCGTGTGCCGCTGGACCACTTCAGCTCCAGATACCAGCGCACGTCGTACGCCGAGGCATCGGCCATGATGCGGAAGACCTCCGGGTCCGACTCGCTCACCGAGAACGGGAAGTCCCGCTGCCCGGCCGCGGGCTGAACGACCGGACGGGCCGCGTCGAGAGCGACGGTGAAGGGGTGCGTCGGCACATCGCCACCGCAGCCGACACCCATCACGTAGTCGTTCCAGGCGAGCGGCATGCCCCTGCCGACCACATGGACCGCCAGACTGTCGAGGACCACCGTCCGCTCCCCGGTGCCCTGCACGGTCAGCGTCACCAGCTGCTCCCCGGCCGACACCGCCCCCTCCGCCGACACCCACGCCGGCGCGCCCTGCTCGAAGGGTGGCGGATGGACCTCCGCCGCGGGCCGGTCGATCAGATAGTGCTGCGAACAGGGCCCTTCCCAGGTGTACGGCCGCGTGGTCACGGTCAGCAGCGGACCGGCGTCGTTCCCGGGATCCTCACCGGCCGGTGCGCCGGTGGCACCGCCGCTCGTACGGCTCACCGAGGGCGCAACGGACGGCGTGCGCTTCCCGCCGGACCCGGTCTCCTTCGCGGTGGCCCCGGGCGAGGCCTTCGTCGGCGTCGCGGACACACCTCCGGACGACCCCGCCGCACCGACCGGACTGCGCCGCCCGTCATCGCCCTGATCACCGGAGAAGGGCTGCACGGCGAACGCGACGGCACCAAGGACGGCAGCCACAGCGACACCGGCGAGGAGAGCGGTACGACGACGGAGCCGAGGACTCTGCTGCGGCCGGGCGGAGCCGAGAGCATCCCCCGGCAAGTCCTCCGGCGCGTCCCCAGGAGCCGACTCAGGCCCCTCCGCCGCACCCGCCACCCCACCCGCCGGAGCCGTCTCCACCGACCCCTCAGCCACCGTCTCCACCACCGCGGCCGACGCGTCCTCCGCCGCCCCCTTCCGGGAGCCCCGCGCCGCGTCCGCCAGCACCCACCGCCGATGCAGCTCCACCAACTCAGCGGGCGACGCCTTGCACAAGCGAGCCAGCCGCTCCACAGGCGCGTAGTCCGTCGGTACGGCATCCCCGTTGCAGTACCTGTGCAGCGTCGACGTACTCATGTGCAGCCGCTTGGCGAGCACCCCGTAGCTGAGCCCGGAGCGGTCCTTCAACTCGCGCAGAAACGCGGCGAATCCGTCCGCGGCAGTGCCGTCCGACACCGTTCTTCCCTCCCCCGCCATCCCATTCCACCGTTCCAGGGAATGGTCGTTTTCCCAGGTCAGACCCTTACGAGCGTTCCAGTGTCCCTGATCGCCCGCCAGTTGATGCGGCTGGGACGCACTATCGCACAGGCTCTCCTCATCCACAGCGAACCAGCTCCCACGGACAAGGACCCAGCCATGCGCGCCTTCCGCCACGCCCGCCTCTTCGCCGCCGCAGGCTTCACCATCGCCACCCTCGCCCTCACCGCTTGCGAGAACGGAACGGGCACGAAGGACGAGGGCGCGTCGAAGCCGACGCCGACGGCAACGGCGTCGCCCACGAACGACGCGAAGGGATCGCCCTCGAACTCCGGCTCCGCAAAGACCTCACAGCCCGCACAGCCGAACCAGACCACCCAGACCGCCGCGGCGGATCAGTCCGGCAAGTCCTCGTCGACCCCCGCCATCTGCAACGGCTCCAACACCAAGGTCACCGCCCAGCCGGTCGCCCGCCCGCTGAACCACATGCTGCTCACCGTGACCAACACCGGATCGAAGGCCTGCTCGCTGATGTACTACCCGGTGCTCCGCTTCGACGAGATGCAGTGGGTGCCGCAGGGAAGGCCGGACAGCAAGCCGCAGGCCGTCCCCACCCTCTCCCCCGGAGCCTCCGGCTACGCGGGCGTCCTCCTCAGCGCGGCCGACGGCAGCGGCGACGGCGGCACCACCGGCAAGAAGCTCACGATCGCCTTCCAGGGCGGGACCCCGAACAGCTCCGGCGGCGCGTCCGCGACCCCGCCCCTGCCGGCCAAGGGCGTCTACTACGACAGCTCGCTGTCGGTGACGTACTGGCAGTCGGACATGGCGAACGCCCTGAACTGACGGGCGGCAACTACCTCACCTTCTGGGCGACTTCGGTGGCCCAGTAGGTGAGGATGTTCTGCGCACCGGCCCGCTTGATCCCGGTCAGCGTCTCCAGGATCGCCCGGTCCCGGTCGATCCACCCCTTCTCGGCGGCGGCCTCGATCATCGAGTACTCACCGGAGATCTGATAGGCGGCGACCGGCACATCCGCCACGTCCGCGACCCGCGCCAGAACATCCAGATAGGGCCCGGCAGGCTTGACCATCACCATGTCGGCCCCTTCCTCCAGATCGAGGGCGAGCTCACGCAGCGACTCCCGCGCATTGGCGGGATCCTGCTGATACGTCTTCCGGTCCCCCTGCAGCGACGAGCCAACAGCCTCCCGGAAGGGCCCGTAGAACGCGGACGCGTACTTGACGGCGTACGCCAGCACCGCCACGTCCTCCCGCCCGATCTGGTCAAGGGCATCGCGGACAACGCCGACCTGCCCATCCATCATCCCGCTGGTCCCGACGACATGCGCCCCGGCATCGGCCTGCACCTGAGCCATCTCGGCATACCGCTCAAGGGTGGCGTCATTGTCCACACGCCCCTGATCATCAAGCACCCCACAGTGCCCATGATCAGTGGTCTCATCCAGACACAGATCAGACATCACCAGCAGCTCATCGCCGACCTCGGCCCGCACATCCCGAAGGGCGACCTGCAGAATCCCGTCCGGATCGGTCCCCGGCGTCCCCAGGGCGTCCTTCTTCGACTCCTCCGGCACCCCGAAGAGCATGATCCCGGACACCCCGGCCGCCGCAGCATCGGCAGCCGCCTTCCTCAGGCTGTCCCGAGTGTGCTGCACAACCCCGGGCATGGCCGCGATCGGCACCGGCTCACTCACACCCTCCCGCACGAACGCGGGCAGGATGAAGTCGGCCGGATGCAGCCGGGTCTCAGCAACCATCCGCCGCATGACAGGACTCGTACGCAGCCGCCGAGGACGCGTACCGGGAAACGATCCGTACTTCGTCATGCAACGAGGCTACGCCGCACGCAACCCCACCTTTGCCGACGAGCCGTCGGCCCAGACGACCGCGCAGCCCGGCGCCCTGCGGCGTATGCCACCACGCACCCGCGGTCGCCCACGGCGGGAAGGGGACGCGGTGGGGGTGTCCGCCCGCAGCGGTTGTCGCGTCAACACGGGCACCTCTGTGAACGACCGAGCCGCGACGTTCCGAGGACGGACACCC